>JBJOIF010000308.1:0-5787 GCA_046047335.1 Planctomycetota bacterium
GGCGACGACCCACCAATCGCGTTCAGCGACCTGCCCGCGTCCGGCCTGGCGCGCGGCGCGTTTCCCGGGCTGCCGCAGGTGGAGTGCCGCCTCACCGAGACCACGCCAGAGATCCACGCGCTGATCCGCGACAACCTGCACCGGGCGCCCATGTACAGCGGCCAGGTGGATGCCGAGTGCGGGCCGCGCTACTGCCCGAGCCTGGAAGACAAGGTGGTGCGCTTCGAGGGGCGCGACAGCCACCAGGTGTTCCTGGAGCCCGAGGGGCTCTTCACCAATGAGATCTACTGCAACGGCATCTCGACCAGCCTTCCCGCCGAGGTCCAGGAGCGCATCGTGCACGGCATGCGGGGCTGCGAGCGTGCGCGGATCCTCCGCTGGGGCTACGCGGTGGAGTACGACATGGTGTGGCCGCACCAGATCGACGCCACGGGTGAGACCAAGCGGGTACGCGGCCTGTTCCTCGCTGGCCAGATCAACGGCACCAGCGGCTACGAAGAGGCCGCGGGGCAAGGGCTGGTGGCCGGCGTGAACGCCGCGCGGCGCGTGCGTGGGGCCGATCCGGTGCGGTTGGGGCGCGAGCAGGCGTACATCGGCGTGATGATGGACGACCTGGTGACGCGCACGCCGCGCGAGCCCTACCGGATGTTCACGAGCCGGGCGGAGCACCGGCTGCTCTTGCGCGCGGACAACGCCGACGAGCGGTTGACGCCGCTCGCGGCGGAGTGGGGGCTGGCGTGCGCGATGCGCGTCGAGGCGTTCCGCGCGCGCATGGAGGCGTTGGCGGCGATCCGCGGTGCGTTGCTCGCCGTGCGGGTGCGCGGCGCCGACGGTGCGCCCGAGCGGCTGCACGACCGGGCGCGACGGACCGACGTGCCGGTGGCCGACGTGATGCGCGACCTGCAGGCGGCCGGCCACGCGGCCGACCCGACGTTGGTGGATCGCGTGGTGACCGACCTGCGTTACGAGGGCTATGTGGTGCGCGCGCGGGCGGAGGTGAAGCGGCACGCCGACAGCGAGCGGTCGCCGATTCCCGAGGCCCTCGACCCGGACGCCATCACCGGCCTGCGCACCGAGGCCCGCGAGGCACTGCGCAAGTTCCGCCCGGCGACGCTCGGGCAGGCGGGGCGGTTGGCGGGCATCTCCCCCGCGGACATCGGGCTGATCGCGGTCGCCGCCAAGCGCGCGCGTGCGGCAGGCCGCGGCTGATGGCCTGGCGGCGCGGCCGCGGTGCCGCCGTCACCGGCCGTCGACGGGCGCAAAGTGGTCCACCGGCCCGCAGCCGCCGCCGAGGCCGGGGGCCCCGGAGATCGCCGCCCGGACGAAGGCGCGTGCGCCGCGCACCGCGGGCTCGATGGCCTCGCCGTGCGCGAGCCGTGCGGTGATGGCAGCCGAGAGCGTGCAGCCGGTGCCGTGCGTGTGCGCGGAGGCGATGCGCTCGCCCGGCATGCGCACCGCATGGCCGTCGGTCCACAGGAGGTCCATGGCGTCGCCCTCGAGGTGCCCGCCCTTGACGAGGACGGCTCGCGCCCCGAGCGCCGCGATCGCCGCCGCGGCGCGCTCCATGTCGCGCGGGGTGCGAACCGGAAAGCCGGCCAGCCGCTCGGCCTCGGGGAGATTGGGGGTGACGAGCGCGGCGTGCGGCAGCAGCCGTTGCGCGAGCGCGGCCACCGCGTCGTCGGCCAGGAGCGGCGCGCCGTGCTTCGACACCATGACCGGATCGACCACCAGCGGAAACGCGAACCGTGCGGCGCGCTCCGCGACCGCCTCGATGATGGCGGCGCTGCCCAACGCTCCGGTCTTGGCGGCGGCGGGCGGCACGTCGTCGAGCACCGCGTCGAGCTGCGCCACGACGAAGGACGGATCCTCGAGCTTCACCGCCGTCACGGCGCGCGTGTTCTGCACCGTGAGCAGCGTGACCACGCTGGCCCCGTACGCGCCGTGGCGGTGGAAGACCTTGAGGTCGGCCTGCAGCCCGGCGCCGCCCGACGGGTCGGAGCCGGCGATGGTGAGGGCGACGGGCGGGATGCGGTGGGGCGTCATCGTCGGGGGCAGGGTAGGCGCGGCGCGCGAATGCTCGCGGGGGGCGGGCGGCCGTGTGCCTACGATTGGGTCCGATGAGCACGTCCCCGCGCACGTCCCCGCCGACCGCCCGCACCCTGGCGGAGCTGCGCGCCTCCGGTTGGACGCCCCGGTCGGTCAAGGCCGAGCTCCGCGGCAACTTCGAGCGCGCCCTGGCGGGGGCCGCCGCGCGCGGCGAGCGTGGCGCGGCGTCGCTCTTTCCGGGGATCGTCGGCTACGACGACACCGTGCTCCCGGACCTGGCCACCGCCATCATCGCCGGCCACGACATCCTGTTCCTCGGCGAGAAGGGCCAGGGCAAGAGCCGCCTGATGCGGATGCTGCCGGGCTTCCTCGACGAGTGGGTGCCGTACCTGGACATCCCGGGATGCCCGGTCCACGAGGATCCCGAGCGACCGATCACACGCGCCGGGCGCGAACTGGTGGCGACGATGCCCGCCGAGCGCGTGCCCATCGCGTGGTGGCACCGGGACGACCGATACGCCGAGCGCCTGGCCCCCGGCACCAAGTTCGCTGACCTGATCGGCGAGATCGACCCGGCCAAGCTGGCGGCCGGCACCTCGATGGGCGCCGAGGAGGCGCTGCACTTCGGTCTGGTGCCGCGCATGCACCGCGGCATCTTCGCCATGAACGAGCTGCCGGACCTCGACGAGCTGGTGCAGGTCGGCCTCTTCAACGTGCTCGAAGAGCGCGATGTCCAGATCCGCGGGTATCCCGTGAGCTTCGACCTCGACGTGCTGCTGGCCTTCAGCGCCAATCCAAGCACCTACAACCGCAGCGGCAAGGTCATCCCGCAGCTGAAGGACCGCATCGGCAGCACGGTGGTGACCCACTATCCGCGCGAGCGCGACGCCGGCATCGCCATCACGCGCCAAGAGGCGGGGATCGACCTGGGCGGCGAGTACCCGGTGCTGGTGCCGCCCTTCATGGACCGCGTGATCGAGGAGATCTCGGTGGCCGCCCGCCGCAGCTCGTTCGTCGACCACGCCTCGGGCGTCAGCGCGCGCTTCAGCGTCGCCAACTGGCGCACGATGGTCGCCAGCGCCCGGCGGCGCGGCATCCAGCTGGGCGAACGGCCCGCAGTGCCCCGCATCAGCGACCTCTCGCACCTGCACTCGTCCGCGCTCGGCAAGCTCGAGCTCGACCTGATGGGGACCCACCAGATGGGCGAGCGCCAGGTGATCGACGCCATCGTCGCCGAGGCCGTGGGCACGGTGTTCAAGGAGTACGTCGAGGAGCACGGGCTTGCCGAGATCGCCGACGCGTTCTCCAAGGGCGTCCGCATCGAGGTCGGCGAGCTCGTGCCCAGCGCCCAGTACGCCGAGCGGATGCGCGCCGTGCCCGAAGCGTGGGACAAGGCCTTCGAGGTGAACGCCAGCGGCGACCCGGCGGTGCGTGCGTCGTGCGCCGAGTTCGTGCTGGCCGGGCTCTGGGCGACCGACCGCGTCAGTCGCGCGGTCAAGCACGGACGAACGTCCTACGAGTTCAAGTGAACGAGGGCGAATCGCCAACCTCGCCGCAGCCCTTGGGAGGGGCGTTCCACACGTACCTGGGGTTCGACGCGGTCCGGTTCGGGTCGGCGCGGCCCTCGGACGCGGGCGATGCGGCGCGAGGTGCGTTCGAGCACCTGTTGGCCATGGGTTCCATGCGCCGCTTCACCGACGAGGAACTGGCCGATGCGGTGCGGATCGATCCCTCGCAGATCCAGGGGCTTGGCCCGAGCATCGAGGCGCTGATCGAACTGCTGGAAGCGCGCAAGGCCAAGATCCTGGCGACCTACGACCCGGCCCCGGCCGCGGAGCAGGCCGCGCAGTCGTTCCGGGCGGCCGCCGGACCGGCGCTGCCGAAGGACGGCTCGGACATCCATCGCCGCTTGGCGCGCGCGGTGGAGCAGGGGCAGCTGCGGGATCTGGAGCGTCTCTGGTATCGGCTGCCGGAAGGGTCGCCGACGCAGCGCGCGCTGACGGTGGCGCTCGAGCGCCTGCGCGAGCGGTACCTGGTGGACGCCATGCGATCGAAGCACGCGTTCACGGGCCGCGAGGCGATTGGTGTGGATCGGGCGATCGAGGTGGGCGAGGAGCTCGACCAGATCGACCAGCTTCTCGAGCAGCTGCGGCAGGCGCTCAAGGACGCCAAGCCGGCGATCGTCGACCTGGATGCGCTGTCGCAGTTTGCGCCGCAGGAGCAGGTCGACTCGCTGCGCGACGCCCAGCGCCGCGTCAACGAGCTTCTGCAGCGCCTCGCCGAGGAGGCGGGGCTCGCACGCACGCCCGAAGGCGGGTGGAAGGTCTCGCCGAAGGCCATGCGCCTCTACCAGCGCGGGCTGCTGGCCACCATCTTCGGCGACCTGCAGGCGGCGCGCAGCGGCCGCCACCACGGGGTGACCTCGCCCGACGGGGCAGTGGAGCTGCCGGCCACGCGCCCGTACGAGTTCGGTGACAGCCCGTCGGCCATGGACCTCACGCAGAGCATGGTCAACGCCATGGTGCGCGAGGCTGCCGACGGCCCCCGGGCGCCCGGTCGTCCGGTCCGCCTGCGCAGCGAGGACATGGTGGTCCATCGCACGCGCCAGCAGCCCAAGTGCGCCACCGCCGTCATCATGGACATGTCCGGGTCGATGCGCCACGGCGGCCAGTACGTGCAGGCGAAGCGGATGGCGTTGGCGCTCGACGGGCTGATCCGCTCGGAGTACCCGGGAGACTTCCTTCAGTTCATCGAGATGTACACGGTGGCGCGGCTGCGTGGCCCGGGCGAGATCGCGTCGGTCATGCCCAAGCCGGTCACGATCCACGAGCCCGTCGTGCGCCTGCGGGCGGACATGGCCGATCCCGGGATCACCGAGATGGACCTTCCGCTGCACTTCACCAACATCCAGCGGGCGCTGCAGCTGGCGCGGCAGTGGCTCGGCGGCCGGCCCACGCCGAACCGGCAGGTGATGCTGATCACCGACGGCCTGCCCACCGCGCACTTCGAGGGCAGCAGCCTGTTCATGCTGTACCCGCCCGACCCGCGCACCGAGCGAGAGACCATCCGCGAGGCCACGCGGTGCGCCGAGGCCGGGATCACCATCAACGTCTTCCTGCTGCCGAGTTGGAGCCAGACCGAGGACGACGTGCAGTTCGCGCACCGCATGGCCGAAGGGACCGGCGGCCGGGTGTTCTTCGTGGCGGGCAAGGAACTCGACCGATTCGTGGTGTGGGACTACGTGCGGCGGCGCCGCTCGATCCTGGGCTGACGGGAGCCGCTGCTAGACTTCGGGGTATCTAAGCCGCCGTAGCTCAATTGGCAGAGCACGTGATTTGTAATCTCGAGGTTGCCGGTTCGATTCCGGTCGGCGGCTCTCCGGGCGCGGGATAACCCGTGCCGCCGGGGCAGCCGGGCACGGCCCGGCTGCTGTTACAATGGCGCGTTCCTCGGAACGCCCCCTGGCGTGCCGCAGGGCGTGCCCGGCGCTCCGGGCGACAACCCGACGGGCGGATACTCAAGTGGCCAACGAGGGCAGACTGTAAATCTGCTGGCTTATGCCTACGGGGGTTCGAATCCCTCTCCGCCCACTGCACTCAGGAGCACGGTCGCCTTCGGCGAGCGTGCTCCTTCGTTTCGTGGGCGTAGTGCGGCCCGGCTGCGCCGGTCCGCGGCGGCTGCGCCGCCTGGGATTCTTGGATCCCGGGCCTGCGGCCCGGGATGGCGAACCCTCTCCGCCCA
>JBJOIF010000309.1:0-4392 GCA_046047335.1 Planctomycetota bacterium
CTGGTGAGCATGATCGAGAGCGTCTCCGGACAGAAGGGCAAGTGATGCAGCGCACCCGCACCCCGGGCCGCCCCCGCGGCTTCAGCGTCGTGGAGATCCTGGTGGTGCTTGGGATCGTCATTGCGGTCATCTCGACGGTGGTGGTGGGCCTGAACCTGGCGGCCAGCCGGGCGCGGGTGGCCAACACCGAGTTCCTGATGAGCTCGATCTCGAACGCGCTGTCGCGGTTCCGTTCGGAGACCGGGTACCTGCCCGTGGCGCTTGGCGATCCGTCGATCCCCGGGATCGGCACGGGCACCCCGCGCGGCCCGGTCACCGGTGCCCCGACGCCGGGCTGGGGGCGCGACGGCCTGAAGCCGCCGAGCCTGGCGCAGGTCAACGGCGCGCCCAACTACGGGGCGTGGAACCCGGCCGAACGGCAGGGCCTGCAGCTCACGGGGTCCGTGACCAGCCTGCCGGAGTTTCTGCTCGGGCCCGGGGACCGGTCGCAGGACGGGTACGGGGTCATCATGGTGGGTGGGGCGCTGCCGACCGCCACGGACACCCCGGGCTACCGCGAGCAGCCGGCGCTCGGCATCCGCAACCCGGGGTCCGACGGGCTGTGGGGGGCCTGGACCAACTGGCGGTCGGGGACCACGGGCGGCGGCCTCTTTGCGGCCCGAAACCTGGCGACCCCGTCCGCGGTGGGGAACGATCCCACGTCGGCAGCGGAAAAGCGCAACCCGCTCCTCAAAGGAAAGAGCCTGGGTCCGTATCTGGAGGTGAAGTCCGACGCCGAGATCGGCGCCCTGATCGGGTTTGCCGCCGACGGCACCCCGCAGGTCGCCAAGGCCGGCGAGGTCAACGACTTCGACGCGTACCCCAAGGTCTTCCTGGACTACTTCGGCAAGCCGATCATGTACTACCGCCGCGGCTACCTGAACGACGATCCCCGGACCATCGACCGCAGCTGGTCGCTGGCGGACATCGTCGCCCTGCGCCCGGCGCGGTTCGCGCCCGGCGACGACGTTCCATCGATGCCCGACCAGGCCGGCGACAACGGCGCCTCGCGCGCGGCGCTGGGCGCGGAGTTCGGGCTGCTCTCGTTCGGCCCCGACCAGCGGTGGAACCCGCAGGTGCGCGCCGATCCCGCGGGCTTCAACGAGGACAACATCGTGAGGTTTGGCCCGTGACCTCCGGCCGGGCAGGGGATGGGCGGCGACGGGCGCGCGTCTCGCGGGGCTTCACGCTCCTGGAGATCCTCATCGTCATCGGCGTGATCATCACGCTGATGACGCTGGTCCTAGGCGTGGGCTCGGCGCTCCTGCGCAACGCCGAGAAGAGCCAGGTGGAGAGTTCGATGGCCATCATGGAGAGCGCGCTCAACGAGTACGAGGCGCAGATGGGCCGGCAGATGACGTTCAACGGGGCGTGGAACACCGGCGGCACCACCCAGTTCTTCCCGGCGGGCGCCTCCGACCCGGTGTTCGATGTTCGCGATCCGGGGGTGCCGCCCGCGCCGAACAACGGCACCAACTCCGCCCGCATGTGGGCGGCCCGTGCTCGGGGTGCCGGCGTGTTCGCCGTGAATCTCCTCCGGCAGTACGAAGCCATTCGCCCGATCCTGGCCGGCATGTCGCCGTCGTTGCTGCGGGCTGAGCCGAACACGCCCGACTATCCGGCGCGCAACGTCGGCGGGACGGGAACCACGCTGTACACGCCGTCGGCCAAGGTCGCCGCGGGCGCCCGAGACTCCACCCGTTCCGAGTTCGTGGACACCTGGGGAAACCGAATTGCGTTCGTCTTCCCGGGCCGAGCGTTCCGCTACGGCATCGACACCGGCCTGCCCGATGCGGACGGCTCCGTCCGCACGCCCTACGAGAACGTGTTCGGCGTGTGCACCAACCGCCGCATCTGCCTGGTGTCGTCCGGTGCAGATGGCCTCTTCGGCATCGCCGGCGAGGTCACGCCCGCCAGCCAGGACACCCCCGCGGCCCGGTCGGTGAACGCCGCGGACAACATCTCCCTCTACCCGCTGGATCCTCCGTGATGCGCCGCGCCTTCACCCTGCTGGAACTGCTGGTGGTGATGGGCATCCTGCTCATCCTGGCCACGCTGACGGCCATCAGCGTGGGCAAGGTCACCCGCGACGCCAAGCTCGCCAACGCCACCAACACGCTCATTGCTTCGCTCGGCAACGCCCGAGCGATCGCCATCCGCGACAACGCCTACGTCATGGTGACGTTCCGCATCGCCCCCGACCGGCGAGCCCGGGCGCTGCCGCGCGAGCCGCAGGTGGTGCAGGTGGTGACGGCGCGATGGACCGGCGAGGTGGTCACGGCGGATACGCCGCTGCCGCCGATCCCCACGCCGCCGCTGGTGCCGCCCGTGCGGCGCCTGCCGGACGACGTGTTCGCCGACCGGTTCGTGCCGGTGCCGGGTGTTCCGGTGCGTGAGCTGCCCTCGGGCGTCCTGGTGGCGGGCCCGGCCTACGGATTCGTGACCGACGCCTCAGTCGGCAGCAACGACGACCAGTGGCGCACGCAGCCGCGGTTCGCGGGGACCCCCAACCTCGGCGTGTCGCCACCGACCTACGCCCCCGACCTCACCCGGACAGAGCTGGGCTGGGCGATCGGCATCCTGTTCGGCCCGGACGGTCGCGTGCTCTCGCGCAACCCCGAGCAGGTGCTCGAGGTCGTGACGAGTTCCGGCGGCAACCAGAACGCGTACGTGAAGGCGTTCGTCGACACGAACGGCGACGGCTATCCCTACTGCGGCAACACCAACGTCTATGGCAACGGTCCGGTGAACGTGGACTTCTTCATTTACGACGAGCCCCTCGACGAGCCGCTCGTCGACTACGTGCCGTATCTGGCGGTCTTCAACGATGCCGAGGCGCGCGACCGTTTCGACTCGTCGGTGGCGGCGTGGCGGGGTACGGGGGGCGCAGCCATCGGCGGGGTGGGCAGCCCACCGCCTCGGATTCGCGACCAGTCGAAGTTCATTGACGAGCAGTCGGACCGGATCACCTTCAATCGCTACACCGGCGTGGCGGGACTGGCAGAGAAGTGACGCAGCGCCACGCCCATCACCGCGGCTTCTCGCTCATCGAGCTGCTGCTCTCGGTCTTCATCCTGGCGATCGGCATCATCTCGGTGTCGGCCCTGTTCCCCGCTGGCATCGCCCAACAGCAGCAGACCACCGACGACCAGCTCGGGCCGGTGGTCGCCGAGCAGGCGCTCGGCACGCTGCGCAGCCGCCTGCGCCCACAGGACTTCGGGACGTTCGAGGAGTTCCTGATCACCGACGTGCTGTCGCAGACGCAGAATGCAGGCGACAGCTTTGGGTACCGCCCAGCCCCGGGGGACTGGGGCTGGATTCGTCCCGGCGTGATTCGCGGTAACCAGGCAGGGATCAACCTTCCTGCAGCCGAACAGGTGGGCGCGATCGACATCTTCTCGGCGATTGCGCAGCGTGACGGCGGCTCGGGCAACGAGTTTTGCGAGTTCCCCTCGGGGCTCGTGGGCGGGTCGAACATCTCGCTGTTCGGCGCCCCGTACAGCACGGTGCGCTCGTTCGAGGCGCCGCTGGTGGTGGTCAGCCAGCGCGAGCGATGGTGGCCCGAGGTGCCCTCGGGTGCCGCGGTCGGGGCGCCCGCGCAGTACGCGTGGGAGTGCATGTTCCGCCGGCACGGCGGTCGCGTGCAGGTGGGGATCTTCGTCTTCCGCATCGTGGGCGTGGGCGGATCGGCACGCAACTGGTCGGCGGCGGTGGCCGGACAGCCCTCGCTGCCGAACGGGATCGCCACGGGCTACGGGGACCTGCCCCCGGTGCCGTACCGGCGCGTGACGGCGTCCACGTCGGCCAACGCCGGCTCGGCGACGGCCGCGCCGGGCCTTGGTGCGCAGGTGACCGGGGCCTGGGTCCAGCCGACGGGATCGCTCAACATGGCGACGCCCGGTCTCTTCACCACCGGGCTCCTGAACAGCGGCATCGCCGCCGGCGACCTGCCCAATGCCACGCTGCCTCCCGTCCAGTCGCAATGGCAGTTTCCGGGGCAATGGTGGATCGACAACAACGGCAACGTGCACCGCGTGGCCCAGGGCCGCCGCAGCCAGGCGGATCCGCTGCAGGTGCGGCTCACGGCGCCGGTGCCGCGCGTGAATCCTGCGCAGGTGTTCGCCGACTACGAGCTGCCGGCCCAGACGCCGCTCGGCGTTCGTACCATCCATTACGTGCCGGTGGTGATCGACGCCAACGGCACGCAGCTTGTGCCCGTCTACGCCACGGTGAGGGACCTCTGATGCGTCGCGCCCCACGAGCGTTCACCGTGATCGAGCTGCTGGTGGCCGTCGGCGTGCTGCTGGCGGTGATCATCGCCACCAGCAAGATCTTCAACACCGCGAGCAAGGT
>JBJOIF010000310.1:0-8225 GCA_046047335.1 Planctomycetota bacterium
AGTTGGCGGCGGAGCTCCAGGCCCGCGTGCAGGGCGGGGCACCCGCATCGTCGGCGGAGCTTGCAAACATCGAGGCCGCGATGGCCGACGGCGACATGGTGCGCGCCCGTGAACTCGCGTCCGCCTGGATGGCGACGACCAACGGGGCGCTGCAGGCCACGTTCGCGCAGGTGATGGTCGAGGAGCGCGCCGGCGACAAGGCCAAGGCGCTCGAACTCGTGCGTGCCGCGCTCGAGCGGTTCCCGAACAACCCCGACCTGGCCAAGACCGAGGCGTTCTTCGCCACCGAGGACCCGATCGAGCGCGTGGACATGATGTCGGCGCGGCTCATCAAGGACCCGCAGCGCCTGGCGATCGAGCGCCTGCGCGCCTATCGCGCGCTGCGCACCGAGATGGCGCGCCAGCTCGACGACAAGACCCGCTCCGGATCCGACGACACCGCGCGGATCAAGGAAGCGGTGGAGCGCATCGACACCCGCATCGCCGAGGCCGAGAAGGCCGCCGCCGGAATGTCCGGTGACGACGCCACGGCCGTGGAGCTGCTGTTCAACGACGCGATCGGTCGACGCGACTTCGCCGCCGCCGAGACGCAGGTCGCCGCCGCCGCCGCGATGGCGGCGCAGTCGCCCGCCTTGGAGACGATGCTCCGCGCCCGCCTCCTCGACGCGCAGGGCAAGTCCTCGGAGGCGATCGCGCTCCTCGAGAAGGCGCGCCAGTCCGGCCGCAGCGAGGCCCCCATCGCCGCGTTGCTGGCGTTCCTGCAGGAGCGTGCCGGCAACGAGCCGGCCGCGCTCGCCCTGTGGAAGGAGGCGTACGACCGCCGGCCCAACGACCAGACCAACGTTCGCGGCTACGTCCGCAGCCTCGGCCGCTCGGGCCAGGGCCGCGCCGCGCTCGACCTGATCCGCAACGCCGTGGCGGCCAACCCGTCGGATGCCGACACGGCCGCGATGGCCGCGGAGTTCGAGGTGGTCTACGGGCTCCGTTCCAAGGCCGTGGAGCTGCGCCAGCGCGTGCTCCAGCTCGAGCCCAGCAACCGCGGCAACATGGCCGAGCTCTACTCCTTGCTCTTCCTGCCGCCCGATTTCGGATCGATCCGCGACGCCTCCGGTCGCCCGCGCTTCGATGCCCGCACGTGGGCCACCGTTCCTGCCGACGAGCAGCAGCGCCTCCTCACCGACGCGCGCGTCGCCAACCTCCGTCTGGCGGAGGAGCTGTACCAGGCCATCATGAAGGAGACGCCGCTCGACGCTGCCTTCGCCTCGCGCAAGGCGGCGCAGCTGCGGCAGCTCGGTCGCTTCGACGAGGCCACCGCGACCGTGCAGACCGTGGTGGACCGTGCGGAGTCCGAGGGCAAGGCCAACTACTCGCACTACGTCGCGCTGGCCGGCGCACTGGAGGAGGCTGGGAATCGCGAGGGCTCCGACCGTGCTCTGGCGCGGGCGCGCGAGCTGCAGGACCCGCAGCGGCGCGAGGTGGATGCGATCATCGTGGAGATGGCCGCCGCACGCGGCGACTTTGCCGCCGCCATCGAGGCGATGAAGAACTCGTTCGGCGAGCAGCCGTCCCCGAAGACGTTGATCCGCCTGGCCGACCTGCAGCTCTTGGGCCGTCAGTTCGCCGATGCATCGGCCACCGTCGAGCGCGCACGCGCCGCGCTCGGCACCTCACCGGATGCGGAGACGCAGCGCACGCTCGAACTGCTTGCCGCGGGCATCTACGCGGGTGAGGCGGACGACCTGCGCGAGGCCGGGAAGGACGAGGAGGCCAGGGCGCGCATCACGCAGGCGCTGGCCGCGATCGGCCGGGCCGAGGCGGCGCAGCCCGCCGACCTGATCGCCCCGCTGCGCCGTGCGCAGCTGCTGCGGGCGATGGCGGTGGGAATGCAGGATCCCAAGAAGTTCGATGAGGCGATCGTCGAGGCCGACCGCGTGCTGGCCCGCAACTCGCTGTACTGGCCAGCAGTGCAGGTGCGCGCCGACTTGTCGCTTGACAAGCGCGACGTCCGGCAGGCGATCGCCCTGCTGGAGCGGTACATCCAGTCGCAGCCCGGCAACGACGAGGCCACGACCAAGCTGATGGATCTGCTGGTCGCCACCGGCAACGTGCCAGGGGCGGTGACGGTGGTTCGCAGCGCCGTGGCGCTGCGGCCGCAGGACCCGGTCTGGGCCGACCGCCTGGGCGACCTTCTTGAGTCCACCGGAGATCGCGCTGGCGCCGCACAGGAGTTCGAGCGCGCGTTCAATCTTGATCCGCGCACGGTGCGCTACCTCGAGAAGGCCTCGTACGCCCGCGTGCGTGCGGGCAACGCCGCCGAGGCGCTGGCGGTGCTCCGCGGTTCCCCCGAGCTGGTGGCCAATTCCCCGGTGCTGCGCGGCATCGCCGCGAGCGCGCTCATGAAGAGCAATCGGCGCGACGAGGCCATGATCGCCGCCCGCGAGGCCATTGTCGCTGCCCGCGGCGCCAAGGATGCGGACGCCACCGTCGAGCGCACGGCGATCACGCTCCGGGAGATGTTCGAACCCAAGGACATGGGCACCCAGCTCGAAGCCCTGCTCGTCGGGGCCGGCACGCCGACCCCGGTGGAGTGCGCCATCCTGGCGGACACGTACACGCGCATGGGCCCGGCGGGTGCCGACAAGGCCCTCGAGTGGTGCGGCCGCGTCGACGCGCTCGGCGAATCGGCGCCGGTTGGCGTGCGTGCCGGCACCGAGCTCACCCGGGGCTCCGTGCTGTACGGTCAGGGCAAGATGAACGAGGCGTGCGATGCCTTCGAGCGCGCCGCCAAGCTCTCGCCCCGAAACCCCGCCGCGCTGAACAACGCCGCGTACCTCATGGTGGTCGCCAAGGGCGACGCCGCGGGCGCGTACGAGTACGCGGCCAAGGCCGTGCTCCTCGCTCCGTCGCAGCCCGACTACCTGGACACCATGGGACTGGTGCTCCTGAAGCTCGGTCGGCTCGACGAAGCGGCCGATGCCCTGGAGAAGTCGATCGCCGCGGCGCCCTCTTCCAACGCCTACCTGCACTTGGCGCAGGTCCGCGCGGCGCAGGGTCGGGCCGGGGACGCCCGCCAGGCGCTCGAGCGCGCCCGCGCGCAGCCGGCGAGCGACGACACGAAGAAGGAAATCGAGGAGTTCGCCGCCACGCTGGCGAACAAGTGAACCGACCGTCTCCCACCGAGGAATCGCCATGAGCGCAGCACCAACCCCCACCGCCTCACCCGCCGCTCCCCGCCCGGGCGCGCCCGCCGGCCCGCCGCGCGGCCCCCGTCCGCCGCAGGCGCCCACCATCGATCCGGTCCGCGTGCTGCGCCAGAACGTGGGCCTTCTCCTGGCCACCGCCGTCGCCGGCGCCGTGCTTGGCGTGGTGGCCCACTTCGCGTTCCTCTACCTGTATCCGCTGTGGGGCGGTTCGGTGGTGTTCGAGATCCGGCCCGAGGTCACCAGCGCCAAGGACGCCGTGGCGCGCGAGATCGTGCAGGACGAGGCGATCGCCCGCATCGGCCAGACCGAGTCGCAGAAGATGACCACCAAGAGCGTGCTCGAGGCGGCCATGGCGTCCCCGGAGATCAACTCCACCAAGTGGGGCCAGGAGTACCCCACCGTCGACGAGCGCGTCAAGGAGCTTGAGGACACGCTCCGCGTCGGCCACCGCCGCGGCACGCAGCTCTTCACGCTCACGTGGCGCACGCACGAGAAGACCGACGTTCCCGTGATCCTCAACCGCATCGCGCGCACGTACATGAGCTCGCGCGACACCACCGAGGACCAGAAGACCTCGAGCAGCAAGTCCAGCTTCCAGCAGAAGAAGGACACCGTGGACCGGCAGATCCAAGAGCTCAAGGCCGAGATCCAGGACTTCATTCGCAGCAAGGGCATCACGGCCGGCCGCGAGGCCGACCTGCCGGACCAGCGCTCTACCGAGAACCTGGCTCGCCTGCGCGACGACACCATTCGTGACCTGACGCTCGCCCAGTCGCGGCTCGACAACATCGACCGCAAGCTGCAGGAACAGCGCTACGAGGACGAGGATCGCCGCCGCGCTATGGAGGACATGTCGATCCGCGCGCTCGAGCGGGACCTCCACCAGGTGGAGGTGTTCCTGGCCAGTTCCCGCGAGCGTTTCGGAGATGCCCATCCGCAGGTCCAGGACCTCGCCAAGCGCGAGTCCGTGGCCCGCGACCGACTCAAGGTGGCGATCGACGAGTCGATGCGGCGCAACCTGCTCGCGGACAAGATGGACTTCGGGCAGCGCGTCACCGCGCTCAAGAGCCTCGTCGAGAAGCAGACCGCCGATCTTGCGGAGGCAAGCAAGAAGCTCCAAGACCTCACGGCGCAGATCAGTGCGCTCGATTCGCTCAAGGAGCAGCTGGCGCAGCGGGAGCTTGAACGCAACGACCTGCAGGACCTCATCATGCAGTTCGACATCCTGCAGGGCCGCGCCGACAGCAAGCGCGTCAGCCTGGTCCAGGAAGCGACCACCCCGAAGGAGATCGACTTCCCGCAGCTCAAGTTCATGCTTCCGGGCGGCACGGTGCTCGCCCTCCTGGTGGTGACCGGCATCCTGTTCCTGCGGGAGTTCCTCGACCAGCGGGTGCGCTTCCCGAGTGACCTCGCCGGCCTCAACGGCGTCAAGATCGCTGGGATCATCCCCGACGTCGAGGACGACCCGGCCGAGCCCGAGGCAGCCGAGCTGGTGGTGCTGCGCCATCCCGGCTCGACGACCGCCGAGATGTTCCGTCAGCTCGCCGCGCACATGCGCAAGGCGATGGACGTGGGCGGCTCCCGGACCGTGGCCGTGCTCTCGGCGCATCCGCGTGCCGGGACCACCACCGTGGTCTCGAACTTGGCCGCCAGCATGCATGCCGCCGGACGCACCGTGGCGGTGGTCGACGCGAACTTCCGCCGCCCGCGACTGGCGGGCATCTTCGGTGCGGATCCTGATGCCCCGGGCTTCGGGGACATGCTGGTGGGCGTCGAGGCCACCCCGCACGTTGCCGACGGGGTCAGCGTCTTTGGCCCCGGTACCCCCGATCGCCGCGTGTATGAGCGCCTGTCCACCGACGAGATGCGTCGCGTGATCGCGCGCCTGCGGGAGCGCTACCAGGTGGTGCTGATCGACCTGCCGCCCACGCTCGTGGCGGGCGAGTCCATGGTGGTCGCGGATGCATGCGATTCCTCGCTGCTCGTGGTTCGGGCCATGGAGGACCAGCGCGGGCTGGTCGCCAAGCTCGTGCACCAGTTGCAGGAAACGCACGCCGTGCTCCTGGGCACCGTGCTGATGCGCCCCGAGCAGACGGTGGGCGGGTACTTCCGCAAGAACGCCGAACTGATGGCGGAATACGCCAAGGAGGCCAAGGCCTGACCGCTGCGCGGTCGGGCCCGAGGGTCCCGTGAGCCGTACGCCCGTCCATCGTCAGGTCTTGGTCACCGGCGGGGCGGGTTTCATCGGCTCGCACCTCGTGGATGTCCTGCTTGCGCAGGGCGCCGCGGTCACGGTCGTCGACGACCTGTCGACCGGCCGCCAGAGCAACCTCGATCCCGCCACGGCCGCGGTGGGCGCCGATGGTGATCGGCTCGAGGTTCGCGTGGCCACCGTCTCCGACGCGCTGGCGGCGATGCGTGACCGCCGTTTCAACGCGATCTACCACTTGGCGGCGGCCGTCGGCGTCCGGTTGGTGGTCGAGGACCCTGCCGCGTCGGCCGAACGCAACGTCACCGAGACCGCGGCGGTACTGCGCTTTGCCGCTGCCGCGCGAACCCCGATCCTGGTGGCCAGTTCCAGCGAGGTCTACGGCAAGGGCGTTCGGTCGCCGTTCCGGGAGGACGATGACCTGGCGTTCGGCCCGCCCACGGTGTCGCGCTGGTCGTACGGCCTCTCCAAGGCGATCGACGAGCAACTGGCCTTGGCGATGCACCGCAGCGAGGCGCTGCCGGTGACCGTGGCCCGGTTCTTCAACACGGTCGGCCCGCGGCAGCGCGGGCGATGGGGCATGGTCCTCCCGCGCTTCGTGGCGGCGGCTGTCGCTGGCCAGCCGCTGGACGTGCACGGCACGGGCGCACAGGTTCGGTGTTTCTGCGACGTGCGGGACGTGGCCACTGCGCTACCGCGGCTCCTCGCGGACCCCGCGCACCACGGGCGCGTCTTCAACGTCGGCGCCGACGAGCCCATCTCGATCGAGTCGCTCGCCGGACTGGTCATCGAGACGCTCGGGAGCCGCTCCACGATCCGCCGCATTCCTCATGCCGAGGTGTTCGGGCCGGGCTTCGAGGATCTGGAGGTTCGCGTTCCCGACCTCGCCCGAATCCGGGCCGCGATCGGCTTCGTGCCCACCATCCCGCTGCGACGGACGATCACCGACGTGGCCGCCGAGATGGCGCGTGCGCCGGAGGTGGTGGCATGAGCGGCTGCGAATCCTGGACGTTTGACGCCCGCATGGCCCTGGCCCTCGAGCTGCTCGGCGACGCGCTGCCGGCGTTCCTGGCAAGCCTTGCCGCGGCATTGGTGGCGGTGCCCCTGGCGCGCGCCGTGGCGCTGCGGACCGGCGTGGTCGATGCTCCCGACGGCGTGCGCAAGCTGCACGGCCGCACGGTGGCGTACCTCGGCGGCGTGGGCGTCTTTGTGGGCGTGTTCGCCGGCATCATCGTCAGCGCGATCTTCGCCGGCGGCTCCATGGGCGAGCTGCCGCCGGTGCCGTTCTCGGTGGTGCTCGGCATGGTGGCGATCACCTTCACGGGCCTGGCCGACGACATCTGGAAGTTCGACGCGCGGCTCAAGATCGCCGGCCAGCTGGTGGCGGCGGCGGCCCTGGCCATCGACGAGATCGGGGTCAACGTGGCCACGGGACTCCTCACCCCGATGCTCGGCGGACCGGACGACGTGCTCGTCACGTTCGGCAGCATGGTGATTCAGAACAGTGGGCTCTACTACTGGGTCGGAACCGCCCTCGTCGCCGTGTTCGTGCTGGGGGGCTGCAATGCGGCCAACCTGCTGGACGGCCTCGACGGGCTGCTGGCGGGCATCACCGCCGTCATGTGCATCGGGCTGCTGGCGCTCGGGGCGCTGGTGGTGTTCGCGCTGCCACCGGACTTCGCCAACTTCGAGGGCATCGACCGCAGCATGGCGGGCGCACGCCTCGCCCTGTGCGCCAGCCTGCTGGGCGCCTGCATCGGGTTCCTGGTGTTCAACTTCAACCCCGCATCGATTTTCCTAGGCGATGCCGGCAGCCTGTTGATCGGCTTCCTGTCGGTGACGGTCATCATGATGTTTGCGAACCTGCAGCCCTTCGCGTGCCCGTGGGTGCCGCGCCACGCCGTGGCGGCGACAGAAGGCGATGTGGTGCCGCCGCTCCAGCAACTTGCCCCGGACGCGGGGTACCAGGGGCTCTCGACGCTGCTGGTGATGTGCGGGCTGGCTATGTTCGGGCTGCCCATCATCGACACTGCGCTGAGCATCATCCGGCGTCGGCGCGCCGGCGTGCCGTTCTCGACGCCCGACGCCAATCACCTCCACCACCGCGTCAAGCGACGCTTCGGGGGATCGGTGCGACGGGCGGTGCTTTCGCTGTACGCCATGGAATTTGGGCTGGTGGTGCTGGGGCTCGGCTGCTCGGCGTACCTGGTGCTCCAGGGCGGCCGGCTCCTGTACCCGTTCATCTTCCTGGTGCTGGCCTTCCTCGGGCTGCTGGCGATCGCCATGCGTGGCACCGGTGCGGCACCAACCGTGGTGCCGGCCAGCGCGACCGGTGACGCCGCCGCAGGCAAGGCATGACCACGGCTCGCGTGGGCCACGACGGCCATGTCCCGGTCCTCCCGGCCGAGGTGGTGCGACTGCTCGACGTGCGGCCGGGCCAAGGGATCGCCGATCTCACGGCCGGGCGGGGCGGGCACGCCGAACTTCTGGCACGAGCGGCCTCGCCGGGGGGGCGTCTGGTGGTGATGGACCTTGACCGAGGCAACCTGGACGCCGCCTGCGCCCGGGTGACCACGGCCGTGCCCGAGGTCACGCTGTCGGCGGTCCACGGGTCCTTTGCGGGCGTGGAGGTCACCATGGCGAGGCAGGGATGGCCGGCCGACCGAGTCCTCGCGGATCTCGGGTTCTCCAGCACACAGATGGATGATCCGTCCCGTGGCTTCTCGTTCATGGCCGACGGACCGCTGGACATGCGGCTCGACCCCTCGCGCGGCGAGACCGCGGCCGAGCTGCTCGAGCACCTGCCGGAGTCG
>JBJOIF010000311.1:0-2745 GCA_046047335.1 Planctomycetota bacterium
GCCGGCCTCGCCCCTTCGACCGCTTCATGATGGACCAAGACACGGGCGGCGCCATCCGCGCGGCCGGACGCGCGGACATCTACATGGGCGTCGGCGCCGCCGCACGGGTGCTTGCCGGCAACCAGTACGCCGATGGCTCCTTCTACTACTTCGTGCTCAAGCCCGAGTTCGTGGATCAGTTCGCGCCGGCCGAGAAGGGCAGTGGAGCCTTGGGCGCGCTGAACGGCGGTGGCCCCGAGAACCCCCGGCCGACGTCCCAGTGGAGCCAGGCGAATCCAGCGGGCCAGCGCCTCGGGCGCGACTCCTCCCGCAGCTGAGGGTCGGCGTCACGGAACGCCTCGATCTCGTTGCGGAAGTGGCGCTCGTCGCGCGCCACGAGGGCCATGCCCACGATCAATCCGATCACCCACGCGGGCCCGAGCATCGCCGCCGTGCGTCGCAGCGTGGACCAGTCGGACGCATACGCCGGCGGTCGCGCATAGTGGGCGCCGCACTCCGGGCAGCGTGAGCGACGCCCGTCGTGGTCGCAGGCCGGGCAACGGCCCGCCCGCCAGCGCCGCTCGGGAATCCAGTGGCACCAAATGGCTTCAGGAAGGTCCACCATCGCCCCCATGGGAACGATGGCCAGGATCCCCAGGAACGAAGCGGCCGCCAGCGTGGCCACCTCGCCCAGCCCCATGCCGAAGCCGCCGGTGAGTCCGCGCGCCACCTGGGTGACCACCGCGGACACGGCGAACAGGGTCAGCACGACGAAGGTGCGCCAGGCGATCACCGCCGAGGCGGGCGGCCGCGGCGACGGCGGCGTGGGCGTCACGGGCGCGGCCCCCGCGTCGGCACGGGCGACCCCTCGAAGCCGTACTCGTTCCACCGGCGATCGACGGTGGCGGCGGTGGCGGCGTCCATTTCCACAAGCGGTGGGTAGTCGCGCACGGGAAGACCGTGCCGGCCCGGGCCGCGCGGCTTGCGCGTGGCGTCGAAGCCGATGCGCCGTCCGCAGCGGAACGCATCGCGCGACGGGTCGGCGTTGGACGCAAGAAAGAAGAACGCGTGGCGCCAGCTGTCGGCCGGTGCCGGGCCATCGAGCACGATCACCAGGTCGGCGGCACCCGAGTGCGGCGCGTGCCCGGTGCGCTCGGCGTCGGTGGCCGCCGCTTCCACCGCGATCCGAGCGGCGGCGGCGCCGTCGTGCGAACCCGCCGTGCGCTCCGGCAGCACCACCACGCAGATCCGCCCGAGGCCGGCCGCGGGGAACCCGACCGCCACGTCCGAAGCAATCGCCTGGAGGGCGCGGGCGATGCGTGCGCCAGCGGACTCGCGTGCATCGGTGCCGGGGATGGATGGATCGCCCAGCGGCACGCCGTTCCAGGCCTCTCCCTCGCACTTTCGCGTGCAGTCGAAGCCGAGCTTGGTGCCGGCGCCGATCCATGGAGCGCTGTGGTCGAGGATGTCCAGTGGCCCCTGCTGCACGACCACGTCGCGAAGCATGTCGCAGCGCTCCATGGCACGCCGGAGCGCGGCGTCCTCGTCGTGGATCGGCGCGTCATCGTCGAAGACAAACACCATCTTGGTCCATGCCATTTGCCCGGCGCCCCAGACGCTCGACATCACGCGCCGCGCCTGCAAGGGGTACGCCTTGCGCACGCGCACGAACGCGGCGTTGTGGAAGCAGCCGAACATCGGCAGGTGGTAGTCCTCGATGTCGTGGACCAGCGTGCGCAGCAGCGGCAGGAAGATCCGCTCCGTCGCCTTGCCCAGGTAGTAGTCCTCCTGCGGCGGAAGCCCGACCACGGTGGTCGGGTAGACGGCATCGCGTCGATGCGTCACCGCAGAAACCTCGACCACCGGGTAGCGGTCGGGCAGGCTGTAGAAGCCGGTGTGGTCGCCGAACGGACCCTCGAACACCGCACCCGGCCCCAGCGGCTCGGCGCCGCGCGGGTCCCAGCCGATCGGCCCGCACTCCGTGCTCACCCAGCCCTCGATCACGATCTCGCTGTTGGCGGGCACCCAGAGGGGCACGGTGCGCGCGCGCACCATGGGGATGCCGCGGCCGTTCAGGAACCCGCACATCAGGAGCTCGCTGATCCCCGGCGGAAGCGGGGCGGTCGCGCCGTAGGGCATCACCGCCTCGCCGCCGAGGCAGATGGCGATCGGCATGGGCTTGCCCAGCTTCTTCCAACTGCGCCAATGCGATGCGCCATCGTGGTGCATGTGCCAGTGCATGGCGAGCCGCGTGGGCCCGAGCAGCTGGCTGCGGTACATGCCGATGTTGTGGCTTGCGGGGCGCGCGGCGTCACGGTCATCGGCGTGCACGGTGTGCATGCCTGCAAGGGTGATGTAGCGGCCCGCGCCGCCGGCGGTGCCGGAACCGGCGGCGTCGAGCGTGAAGCCCACCGCGGTCGGGTCGCCGTCGAGCGGCCAGCACTTGACGATCGGAAGCCGAGTCAGGTCCACCTCGCCGCGGTCGGTGAGGCGCACCACCTCCTGGCAGGCGCCGCGTCGCACGCGTCGCGGCCCGATTCGCAAGAGCGGTGCGAACTCTCGGGCGCGCGCGAGCAGCTCGCCGGCAGATCGCGGCGGCACCGGCTTCACCAGCGACGCGATCCGCGCCGCCACCGCCTCGAGGCCGCGCGGGTCGTCGTGGCAGCCGAGCGCCAGCTCCATGCGTCGGTAGCTGCCCCAGGCATTGATGGCCAGCGGGAAGTCGCTGCCCTCCACATGTTCGAAGAGCAAGGCGCGGCCGCCCAT
>JBJOIF010000312.1:0-3534 GCA_046047335.1 Planctomycetota bacterium
GCACTGGGGGCACCGGTGCATGCGAGGCAGCGTAGCGGCGGGTACGTTTGGCCAGTCATGCCCGACGCCTCGGTCCTTCCGGCCCGTATTGCCACCCCCGCACTCCTTGTGTTCGCGAACGTCTTCATGACCTACGCGTGGTATGGACACCTCAAGGACGCGAAGGCCGCGCCGCTCTGGGCCGCGGTGCTGATGAGCTGGGGCGTTGCGTTCTTCGAGTACTGCCTGCAGGTTCCGGCCAACCGGATTGGGTTCGGCGAAGGTGGCTACTCGCTGCAGCAGCTCAAGGTGATGCAGGAGATCATCACCATGGTGGTCTTCGCCGGCTTTGCGGCGTGGTACATGCGCGAAAGGCTGACGCTCGACTTCCTGTGGGCGGGCCTCTGCCTCGTGGGCGCGGCCTTCTTCATGTTCCGCGGGATGCGCTCACGTCGGACTGGGGTTACCCCGGTCCCTGTTTCCGCACCGCCGCTCGCACTGGCTTCGCCGCCGCCAACGCCTCCTGCGCACGCCTCATTTCCTCACCCGCGGCGAAGTCCTCGCCGAAGCGCACCAGCCGCAGGCTGTTGGCGATCACGAACACGTACGCCGCCGCTTGGTAGAAGGGCGTCACCCAGATGTCGATCCGTCCGGTGGCGGCCAGCGCCAGGCCGACCAGCGCCAGCAGGAGGCTCGCGGCGATGTTCGCCGCCACGATGCCCTTGGCCTTTCGCGCCAGCTCCAGCAGGAACGGGATGCTGCGCAGGTCGTCATTCATCAGCGCCACTCCGGCGCTGTTGGTGGCGATGTCGCTGCCCGACAGGCCCATCGCCACGCCGACGTCGGCGCTCGCGAGGATCGGGCCGTCGTTGATGCCGTCGCCGACCACCAGCGTTCGGCAGCCCTTCTGGATGAGGTACTTGAGCTCCTCGTGCTTCTCCTCCGGCAGGCACTCGGCCTCGATCGCATCCACGCCCACGGCCTGACCGACGCGCTTGGCCACGCCCAGCCGGTCGCCGGTGAAGATCACCACCCGCCGGACGCCCAGCTGCCGGAGTTCAGCGACGGTCTCGGCGGCGTTGCGACGCAACCGGTCCTCGAGCCCGACGGCGCCCAGGTAGCGCTCGCCCAGCATCACGTGCACACCGCTCATGCCCTCGAGCCGCGACTCCACCGACTCGACCTGGGCCGATGCCGCGGGGTTGAGCTCGGCGATCCACATGCCGCGTCCCGCGTGCACGGTGCCCGCGCCAGTCTCGGCCTGCACGCCACGCCCCGGGACCTCGCGATAGGCCGAGACGGACGCCGGCACGATCCTCGCCCGCTGCGCCGTGTCCATGATGCTGCGTGCGAGCGGGTGGTTGGAGCTCTGCTCCGCATCGGCCGCCGCCTGGAGGAGGAGCGCGCCGTCCACCCCATCGGCGGGCACAAGCCGGCTCACCGCGAACTTGCCCGTCGTCAGCGTGCCGGTCTTGTCCATCACCACGGTGTCCACCGCACCGGCCGCTTCCAGCGTGCTGGTCTGCTTGACCATGATCCCCAGGCGAGCGGCAGCGGCGAAGGCCGCCACCATCGCGGTTGGATAGGCGATCAGGAGGGCACCGGGCGTCGTCACCACGAGCACGGTGATCGCGCGCACCGCGGCCGCCTCGCGGACGACCGGGTCCGTGCTCCGGGACGTGAAGAACCACACGAGTCCGGCGACCATCAGCACCACGGGCACGTAGTAGTTCGACAGGCGCTCGATGAGCTCCTGCCGCGCCGTCTTGGAGCGCTCCGCCTCGCGGATCAGGTTCTCGACCTTACCGATGGTGGTCTGCCCGGCCACCGCCGTCACCGTGATGTCCACCTGGCCGGTGAGGTTCGTGGTTCCCGCGTAGACGGGGGTTCCGGGCTGCGCTTCCACCGGCACGCTCTCGCCGGTGAGCGACGCCTGGTTGATCGAGGTGCTCCCGGACACCACCGTGCCGTCGACCGGCAGGTTCTCGCCCGGGCGGACGCGCACGCGCATGCCCAGCCGCACCTGCGACAGTTGCACCTGCCGTTCCGAGCCGTCGTCGGCGACCACCCGCGCCTCGTCGGGCGTCAGCTCGACCAGTTCGCGGATCGCGCGCTGCGCACCCCACGCAGTGCGGCTCAGGATCAGCTCCGCGAGCCAGAGGAAGAACGCGAGGAACCCGGCCTGCAGGAAGAAGTTGTTTGCCATGGCGGCGAGCACCGCCAAGCTCGCGAGCGCGTTGCCCCCGGGCCGACCCTCGCGGAGCTCCCGCACCGCTCCGGCGAAGAGCGGCGTGGCCACGATCACCGCTCCCACCGCCGCCGGGATCTGCGTCACGTTCTCCGCGAACCCGAACGCCGCGCGGGCGAGCCAGCTGACGAGCAGCAGCATGCCCCCCGACAGGGCCACCACCAGGCGCCGCTCCAACTGCGTACCGCCCGACGCAAGCGTCTCGGCGGGGGGCAGGCGGTCGGCTGCTCGTCCCTCGGGCGCATTGCCCGGGGCCGTGAGGGGGGCGCTGGTCATGCCGCAATGGTACGCGCGCCGCTAGCCGACGCGTTCGGCGCCGGCCTCGCGGCCCATCAGGCTGCGGATCGCCTCGGCCGGCGTCACGCCCCGGTGCAGGATCGCGTCGACGGCATCGACGATCGGCATGTCCACCTCGTGCCGGGCCGCGAGCGCCAGCAGGGCACCGGAGGTGGCCACGCCCTCCACGACGCTGTCGGTGCGTGCGAGGTACTCCGCCAAGGGCTCGCCGCGCCCGATCGCCTCGCCGCAGCTGCGGTTGCGGCCCTCGGGGCTGAAGCACGTGGTGGCGAGGTCCCCGACTCCCGCGATCCCGAAGAACGTCTCGGGCCTGGCGCCGACCGCGGTGCCGAGCCGAACGATCTCGGACAGCCCGCGCGCGAGCAGGGCGCTCTTCGCGTTCGAGCCGAGTTCGAGTCCATCGATCATGCCGGCGGCAAGCGCCACCACGTTCTTCGCCGCACCGGCAATCTCCACTCCCACGAGGTCGGGATTGGTGTAGACGCGCAGCCACGGCATGGAGAACGTCCGTTGCACGCGTTCGGCGATGGAGGGGTCGTCGCACGCGCTGACCATGGTGGCCGGGAGCCGGCGAGCAAGCTCGGTGGCGATGGTCGGACCGCTCAGCACGGCCACCGCTCGGGATGCACCGCTGCTCGGGGGTACGGCTTGGGCGAGCACTTGGCTCGGCCGGAGCAGCGATCCTTCCTCGATGCCCTTGGTCACGCTGACCATGGCCGCGTCGGTCGGTAGCCCGACCGCCGCACGGCTCCATGCTGCGCGGATGTACTGCGTCGGGATCGCGTTCACCACCATCGTGGCGCCGTCGAGCGCGCGTCGCGCGTCGACTTCCACCGCCACCGCTGCGGGCAGCTCAAGGCCGGGTAGACGCGACGTGCGCCGCTCGGCGCCGAGCCGTGCAGCGGCGTCCGCGAAGGGTCCCCACAGCGTGCACGGCACGCCGCGCCACGCCAAGATCGCGGCCATGACGACGCCCATCTGGCCGTCGCCCATCACCGCCACGCGCTCGG
>JBJOIF010000313.1:0-15415 GCA_046047335.1 Planctomycetota bacterium
CGCGCGCAGGAACTTCCCGTCGGCGCCGGCGATCGCCAGCGAGGCGGGGGGCTTGCCGTCCCGCGTGGCCAGTCGGCCACGCTCGGTGTCGAAGTCCACCAGCACGCCGTCCGCATCCCGGCGAATGCCCTTGGTGCGCGGCCCGCGCCACGCGACGTCGCCGGCGCGGTAGGTGGCGGCCGCCGCCCAGCGCGCCAATCGCTCGCCCACGGTCCGCTTGTCCTGCGGGTGGATGTCGTTGGCGTCTCCCACATCGATGGTGGTGATGGTGCCGGTGTTCGGCGAGGACTGTTCGGCCTGCAGTTGTGCATCGCGCACCACGGGCCAAAGCCCGGATACCGCGGCATCCGGCCGGAAGGGTCGGAACGACGCCAGGCTGACGATGCCGAAGGGCATGTCGGGCTGCTCGAACGTGCCGCGCCAACTTCGGATCACGAGCGGCAGGAGCCGCGCGTAGTCCGCGGCATCGCGTTCGTTGCCGGCGTTGCTCTCGCCTTGGTACCAGATGGCGCCGCGCACCGGGAACCCGGCGAATGGGGCAATCATCGCGTTGTAGATCGCGCCGGGGTCGGTGGGCGCGGTACCGGGCGCCGCATCGCGGGACGGACGCGCCGGCGGTGCGGGCAGGTCGGCGGCGGAACGGCCGAAGCGCATCCGCCAAGTGCCGGCGAGCGGAATGGGATCGCCGCCGGCGGCCGGGCAGGCGATGCGCATGAGCGCGGGGTCGCCCAGCACGCCGCCCTCGCCGTGCATGTCCATGACCTCGAGGGCCACGGTCATCGTTCCGCCCTTGACCAGCGAGGCCGGGATCCGGTAGCGGCGCGACGTCGTCCAGTCGGCAATGGTGTTCGCCACCGCCCGGCCGTCGATGAACGCGATGTCGGCGTCATCGATCGCGCCGAGCTCCAGGAAGCACTCCTTGCCGGTCCATGTCGCGGGGATCTCCACGGTGCGGCGGTACCAGCACACGCCGTCATGCTCGCGCAGGCGGGGGTGGTCGCTCCAGCGCATCGGCAGGTCGGCGTCTTCCCACTCCGGGCCGTCGACCGCGGTGTCGGGCAGCATCCACTTGCCCTCGATCCCCGGTTCCGCGGCGTTGACGTCGGTCCACCACTGCGTCCCGGCGGATTGGAAATCGCGCATCGCCGCCTGGTGGATCCGCTCGCGCTCGTCGACGGGCACCTCATTCCACTGCTCGACGCGCTCGCGCAGCTCGGCGACTCGGTCCGTGAACGCCGGGTCGGCGCCCAGCGTGGCGAGGTCCACCCATGGCTCCGCCCGCGTCCCGCCCCAGTTGGTGGAGATGATCCCGACGGGGACCCCGGTGCGCGCGCGGATGTCCTTGGCGAACCAGAACGCGACCGCACTCATGGACGGCACCGTCTCGGCGGAGGCCTTCTGCCAGCGGACGTCGGCCACCGACTTCGGCCGACCCGCCGTCTCATGCGGCACCTTCAGGACACGGATCATCGGGTCGTCCGCGGTGGCCACCGCTGCCTTCGACTGCGCGCCCGTGGCGGCCACGGGCCATTCCATGTTGCTCTGGCCGCCGGCCACCCACACGTCGCCCATCACCACGTCGCGCACGGTCACGGTGTTGGCCCCCCGCACCTCGAGCTCGAGTGCGTCCGGCGACCCCGGCATGGCCGGCAGGTCGAGCGTGAACCGCCCGCCTTGGCCGGTGACGGTGCGCCCGGAACGGACCACCGCGCCGGAGGCATCCCGCAGCTCGACCATCACTTCCTCGTTGGGCTGCGCCGAGCCGTGGACGTGGATCGGCCGGTCGCGTTGCAGCACCATGCCGTCCGCGAAGGCGGGCGGCAGGCGGACGTCCGCCCACGCGGAGGCGCAACATCCGATGGCGATCAGGGCGCTGGCGGCACGGGCGGGCGATTCCATGCCCCGCATGATGCCCGGCCCGGGCGTGCGCTGCAATATCGTCCCGGCATGGCCAGCGCTCCCCTGATCGGCATTTCCGCGGACCTGGCGCACGACCAGCAGGGCCGGCCTCGGCACCAGGTGCGGAGCACGTACGTCGATGCAGTGGTGGCGGCAGGCGGCGTCCCGGTGGTGCTTCCCGCGCTCGCCCAGGCGCGCTCGCCCGAGTCGCTGCGGCGGCTCGACGGGGTGGTCATCATCGGCGGCGACGACATCGACGTGCGCCCGTTCGGGATCGACCTGCATCCCGAGGCCAAGGTGATGGACCCGGCGAGGCAGGACGCGGAGTTCGCGCTGCTGCGGGCGCTCGACGCACTGCCGTCGATGCCGGTACTCGGCGTCTGCTTGGGCATGCAGCTGATGGGGGTGCATCGCGGTGCGCGGCTCATCCAGCACCTCGGCGACGTCCTCCCCGACGCCGACCGTCACCGGGACGATCGTGTCCATCCGGTGTCCGGCGAGTTGGGCAACGGTCCGGTGGCCAGTTGGCACCACCAGGCGATCGCCGACGCCCCCGGCTTCGAGGTCATCGGTCGCTCGGACGATGGTGTGATCGAGGCGATCCGCGATCCTGGCCGGCCCTTTGCGGTCGGCGTGCAGTGGCACCCGGAACGGACCGCGGACGACACGCTGGGGGTCGGGGTGTTCAGGCGGCTGGTGCAGGCCGCGCGGCATGGGGCGGGTGCACCGGCTCGGTAGCCTGTCGGCATGCTGACCACCGCCCTGTCCGCCATCGTCTGCGTCTCGGAAGTGCTCGTGCCCGGCGCGAACGCGCCCCAGTTCACGGTCGAGAAGTTTGTCTCCGGGGAGCCGGTCCAGTCGTTCGAGGCCGGCAAGGTGTACGTCCTCGAGTTCTGGGCCACGTGGTGCGGCCCGTGCATCCGCGCGATGCCGCACCTGGCCGAACTGCAGAAGAAGCACCCGGAGCTCGTGATCGTCGGCGTGGCCGGCTTCGAGCGCGCCGCCGACGCGGCGGGCGCCGAGACCAAGGTCACCGACTTCCTGAAGTCCCGTGGCGGCGACGTCGGGTTCCGCATCGCCATGGACACCGACGGCTCCATGGGACGCGACTGGATGCAGGCGGCGCGGCGCAACAGGATCCCATGCTCGTTCGTGGTCGGCAAGGACGGCAAGGTGGCGTACATCGGCAGCCCGAATGCGTCCCTCGACCAGGCCGTGCTGGCGGCGCTGGGTACCCGTACCGACGCGACCGCCTCCGAGCCCGCCGCGCCGGCGGCGATCGAGGGCCAGAAGCCGTCGTCCCCTCCCACGCAGTTCTCCAAGCCGCGTTCGCCGTCTCGACTGAAGGATGGCGCTGGTCCCGGCGACGCTCCCACCAAGGGGGACGCACCGGTCAAGAAGACCGACTCCGGCGATGACGTGGAGGTCACGGAGAGCACCGTCGAGGAGCCCACCTCCGAGACCGGCGAGTCGCGCTCGCAGTCGTCGTCCGCCTCATCCTCGGCCGAGGTGGTCAACGGCGTGACGGTGACGCGATCGGTGACCGAAACCGTCACCGTCACGGTGAAGGACGGCAAGCGGACCACCGTCACGCGGCGCGAGGTGCGCACGTCGCGGTCGCCGCGCTGAGGTCGGCGCGTGCGCCCGGCGTACTGCACCAACGTGGTAGCGGGGCGCACACTGGCGGATACCCGTCGTTCGGTGGTGGAGACGTTCGGTGCGGTCCGGCGGAAGCTGGGCATCGCGGACCCCC
This sequence comes from Planctomycetota bacterium, assembly GCA_046047335.1. Lineage (GTDB taxonomy): Bacteria > Planctomycetota > Phycisphaerae > Phycisphaerales > SM1A02 > UBA966. Next base: position 3,653 of record JBJOIF010000313.1, read on the forward strand.
TGCCGATCGGGCTATGGCTCTCCGCGCACGCGGCCCGACAACTGCCCGAGCAGCCGGGCGGCGCTCGCGCCCTGCGCGATGAGCTCGGCGAGGCCGGGCTGTCCGTGGTGACGCTCAACGGGTTCCCCTACCACGATTTCCGGCAGGCCGTGGTGAAACATGCGGTGTACGAGCCGCATTGGGCCGACGTCCGGCGGCAGCTGCACACCATGCTGCTGGCCGATCTCTTGCCGGACCTGCTGCCGGCCGGCACGCGCACGGCGTCGATCAGCACGGTGCCGCTCGGCTGGCGCGCGCGATTCACGCAGGAGGGCTGCGGGGCGAGCGTGGGGCTCGCCAGCGCGTTGCTCGAACAGCTCGTGGATCACCTCGCCCGTCTGGAGGCGCGGACCGGCGTCCGCATCACCGTGGATCTCGAGCCCGAGCCAGGATGCATGATGGACCGCTCCGCGGACGCCGTCGGCTTCTTCGAACACGCCGTGCGCGCTCGTCCCGGGGCGCCTGATCCGCGGCGGTACCTGGGCGTGTGCCACGACGTGTGTCACGCCGCGGTGATGTTCGAGGACCAGTCCGAGGCCCTGCGTGCCTACCGCAGCGCCGGGATCGGCGTGCACAAGGTGCAGGTTTCGAGCGCGCTGGTGTCCGACGGTTCACCGGAGTCCCTGGCGGTGCTCGCCTCGTTCGACGAGCCGCGCTGGCTCCACCAGACCTGCGTGCGGACTCCATCGGGCGATGTTCGCTTCCACGAGGACATCCGCTGGGCACTGGCGGACGGCGCAGCGGGCGAGTGGCGGACGCACTTCCATGTGCCAGTGTTCGCCTCGCGGCTCGGTGTTCTTGGCACGACGCAGCCGCAGGTCGAGGAATGCCTGCGCGAACTCGCCTCGTGGCCAGCGCCGGAGCGGCCGCTCCTGGAGCTCGAGACGTACGCGTGGGACGCCCTGCCGGCCGATCCTGAAGGGGCCAGTGACCTCGCGGGCGGGATCACGGAGGAGATTCGCTGGCTCGACGCGTGCATGCGCCGCGTTGGCCTCGCGGTGGACGCCGCCGGAGGCGCGTCATGAGAGGCCGTGGCTCGATGGGCGCGTGGCTCGAACTGATGCGCATCGGGAACTCCCCGACCGTCGTGTCCAACGTGCTGGCCGGCATGGCCATCGGCCTGCACTCACGGCTCAGCGACATCCCGGTGCCATGGGGCACGGGAGTGCTCCTGATCTCGGGCGCAGTGATGGTCTACGTGTCGGGCATGGTTCTCAACGACGCATTCGATGCACGCATCGACGCCCGGGAGCGGCCCGGCCGACCGATCCCGTCCGGTCGCGTGGGTGCGCTTCGGGCGCAGGTGGCCGGCGTCGCCTTGCTCGGCGTGGGCACGGCGCTGCTGGCGGCCTCTGGGCCAGGCGCGGGGACGGTGTGGTGGTCGCTCCTCCTTGCAGGGTGCGTGCTCCTCTACAACGCGGTCCACGCGTGGTTTCCCGGGGCGTTCGCCATCATGGGGGCGTGCCGCGCCATGGTGCCGGTGATCGCGGCGCTCGCGGTCTCGCCCGGCGCGGAGGCGTCGCTCCTGTGGTGGGTGGCGGGCGGACTGGGTGCATACGTGCTGGCGCTGAGCGTTGCCGCCCGCGACGAGATGCGTGGCCTGGCCCACCTGGCGCGGATCACTGCATGGGCACTGCCGATGGCGGCGTGCGCGCCGTTGGGCATGTGGTTCGTGGAAGGTGTCGCGCCGGACGGGGCGCTGGCGACCACGGCCGGCGTGGCCGCGATGGCGGTGGCTGTGACCAGCGTGGTCGGGGGCATCCGTTTGGCATCGCGCGGTGGTGGCGTGCCGGCGGCGGTCGGCACCTGGCTCGGGGCGATCCCGGCGGTCGACGCGGCGACGTGCTTCCTGCTGGGTCGGCCCCTTCTGGGGTTCCTGTGCATCGGCATGTGGGGGCTCTCGGGCGCACTGCGGCCGCGGTATGCGGCCAGCTGACGACCCAGCGGCTACCATTCGGCCCCCATGCAGCTGCTTGCGGCCACCGACCTGACCAACTACGTGCCGATCGCCATGGCGGTCGGGATGAGCGTGGTGTTCGCCATCGTCAACGTCGGCGCCAGCGCGTTGCTCGGCCCCCGTCGCGACGGGGACATCAAGGGCGACACCTACGAATCGGGCATGCTGGCCATCGGGACGACGCGCAAGCGGTTCAACGTCCGCTTCTTCGTGGTCGCGATGACGTTCCTGTTGTTCGACGTCGAGGTGATCTTCCTGTACCCGTGGGCGGTCGCCTACGCGCAGCTCGAGCCGCAGAGCCCGATGTCGGGACTGTTCCTGGCGCGCATCCTGTTCTTCATCGGAACGAGCGTCTTGGCGTACATCTATGCCTGGCGCAAGGGCGTGTTCCGCTGGGACTGACCTCCGCGGGGGTCACCAACGCTCGGCATCGCTGCGCGGGGACATCGGCCACGGTTCCGACGGAACGCCGTTGACGGTGGTGCCGTTCTGGATCCCGGTGCGGACGAAGTCGAGGAACTCGCACGGGAACGGCAGCTCCGGCCGGCTGAGTCCGTCAAGGAGCGCCTCGTCCTCCGCATCGAGTTGGACGCCCATCGCGCCCATGTTGTCGTCGAGCTGGGCGATGCTTCGCGCACCGATGATCGTGCTGGCCACGCCTGGGCGGTCCATGACCCAGCGCAGCGCGGCCTGCGCCACGGTGCACCCTCGCCGCGTGGCCACCACCTGAAGGGCGTCCACGAGCGCCCACGTCCGGTCGTTCAGGTACTTGGAGTCGCTGCGCACGCGCGTCGAGCCGTCATCGCGCGGCGGCTGCGCGCGGCTGAACTTGCCGCTGAGCACCCCGCCACGCAACGGGCTCCACGGGGTGATCCCCATGCCCTCGTGGATGGCCATCGGCACCAGTTCCGCCTCCACCGTGCGCTGCAGGAGCGAGTACTCGATCTGCAGCGCCACCAGCGGCGAGCCTCCCGATTGCCTGGCGAACGACTGCGCCAGCACGCACACCCAGGCCGGGTGGTCGCTCAGGCCGATGTGGCGCACCTTGCCTTGGCGCACCAGCAGCTCCATGCCGCGCATGGTTTCCTCGATGGGCGTGGTGCGGTCCCAGAAGTGGCACCACAGCAGGTCGATGCAGTCCATCTGCAACCGCCGCAGCGAATGGTGCACCGCGTCCATCATGGACTTCACGCCGCTGCCGCCGCCATTGGGATCGCCGGGCCACATGTTGCCGCCGAACTTGGTGGCGATCACCACGCGTTCGCGCTTGCCCGCGCCTGGGCCGGTTCGGAAGTAGTCACCAATGATCCGCTCGCTGTGGCCCTTGGTGTAGATGTTGGCGGTGTCGATGAAGTTGCCGCCGAGCTCGAGGTAGCGGTCAAGCATGGCGTGGCTCAGCTGCGGGTCGCAGCCGAACCCCCACTCGGTGCCGAAGGTCATCGCCCCAAGACAGAGCGGGTGGACGCGCAGTCCGCTGCGTCCGAGCGTGACGTGATTGGGAGCGGCGTGCATGATGCGGGGACGATAGGCTGCGGGGCCCTTGCCAAAGACGCCAACGCTCACGTTCCTCGGGGCCGCCGGCGAGGTCACCGGCAGCTGCACGCTGCTCGAGACCGCCAATGCCCGGATCTTGGTGGATTTCGGCTTGTTCCAAGGGGCGGTCAGCCAGGAGAGGCGCAACCTCGAGGTACCCGGCATCGATTTCCGTCGCCTCGACGCGATCGTCTGCACGCACGCCCACGTCGACCACTGCGGACGCCTGGGGATGCTGCCGCGACTGGGCTACGAGGGATTTGTGCTGGCCTCGGAGCCCACCGCCGAGTTGCTGCCGATGGTGCTGAAGAGTTCGGCCAACCTGCAGAAGGTCCGACTCTCGGAGTGGCGCGACGGCACCGGTCCGGACGCGGTGGTGCTTGACCCGGCACCGGATCCGGCCGTCGTGGCCGCCGCGGAGCGCACCGAGGAGCCGCCCGTGCTCTACGGCGCCGGCGATGCGGAGCGCGTGGGTCGATCGGTGGTGGGCGTCCCGTACGGCGCGTGGCGGGAACTCGCCCCCGGCGTGCGCATGCGCCTGCACGATGCCGGGCACGTGATTGGGAGCGCCTCCGTGGAAATCGAGGTTGCCGAGGGCGGCACGCGCACGCGCGTGCTGTTTTCCGGCGATGTCGGCCCGGATGGCGACTCTCACCTGGCCGCGCGCGGTCTGGCCCCGGCGGCCGAGGTGGTGATCATGGAGTCGACCACCGGGGCGCGTCCCGACGATGCGCCCATCACCGACGTGCCCGCGGCGTTGCGCGCGATCGTCGAGGATTGCCGAAGGAACGAGCGCACGGCGCTCCTCCCCACGTTCAGCGTGGGCCGCGCCCAGGTCATCGTGAACCACCTCGCGCGCCTTGCCGCGGAGGGCCTGCTTGAGGGTGTCCCTGTCTACTTGGACAGCCCGATGGCGATCCGCGCGGCCGAGCTCTGCCGGCGCCACCCCACGCTGCTGTCTGCAGGGTCGCGGGCGATGATCGACCGCGGGCTCTCGCCGTACGACTTCGATTCCCTGCACTGCCTGTGGTCCCGCAAGCACTCGCTCCGCGTGGCGGGCCGGCAAGGGGCAGGAATCGTGCTGGCCGGCAGCGGGTTCTGTGACGCCGGGCCGGTGCTGCACCATCTCGAGCACCAGGTTGGGCACGAGCGTGGGCACATCGTGTTCACGGGCTACGTGCTTCCGGGTTCGCTTGCGGAGGCTCTGGCCGACGGGACCGCGCGCCGTGTGCGCGTGAACCACCAGGAACTCGACGTTCGGGCCTCGGTGACGCGGCTGCACGGCCTGAGTGGCCACGCCGATCCTCAGCAGATGTGCCGGTGGCTCCTGGGGTCCGGACATGTGCCGGACACCGTGCTGCTGAACCATGGCGATCCGGGCGCGCGCGCCGGAATGGCAGCCCGAATCCAGGGCCAGTGCGGTACCACGGTCCAGATGCCTCTGGTCGGCCAGTCGATCGCTCTGTAGTTATAAGACTATAGACACATGCGGTATGTTCCACGTGGAACGTGGCGCGCGATGTGGCGCGGCCACGGTGTCCGTTCATGGAGCGATTGAACATGGCAAAGCACCCTGTGGAGTCCAAGCCTGGGCCGTCGCGGCTTGGTCGAGGACTTGGAAGTCTGATTCCGGTTCCAGCCCAGCCCAAGGGTTCCGATGAGCGTGCGCAAGGTGCCGGTGGGTCGGGGGTCGGAGCCGCGGGTCCACGCGAGACGTTGGCGGGCTCCAGTGCGGTGGCCGATCCGGTGCGGAGTCCGGCGCACCCCGCGGATGGCGCCCGCACCGTGGGGGCCGCTCCGGTCGCGCGCACGGAGGAACCCGAGGTCACGGAGGTGGCCGACCCCTCCGACCGTGCGCCGGGCATCGAGGTCCAGTACCTGCCTGTTGCCATGATCCGACCAGGAACCTATCAGCCGCGTGGTGCGATGGACGATCAGGCGCTGGCGGCGTTGGCGGCAAGCATCACCCAATCGGGTCTCATGCAGCCGGTCGTCGTGCGCCCCGAGGGGGGAACGTCCGGTCGCTTTGAGCTGATCGCGGGCGAGCGTCGGTGGCGAGCGGTGCAGCGGCTTGGCTGGGGCACGATCCCCGCCATTGTGCAGCGGGTTGGAGACCAGGAGGCTGCCGAGCTCGCCCTGGTGGAGAACGTCCAGCGCGAGGACCTGAACCCGATGGACCGGGCCCACGCGCTTCGGCGGCTGGTGTCGGACTTTGGCCTTTCGCATCACACCTTGGCGGATCGACTCGGCGTCGACCGGTCCACCGTGACCAACCTCTTGCGCCTGAATGAACTTGAGCCATCGGTGGCGGCGTTGGTTCGTTCTGGTGACCTGTCGCTGGGCCATGCCAAGGTCTTGGTGGGCATGAAGGTTGCGGCGGGCCGCGAGACGCTGGCCCAGCAATGCGCTCGTGAGGAGTGGTCAGTCCGGCGTCTCGAGCAAGAGGTCCGGGACCACCAGCCCCATGTTCCACGTGGAACATCGTCCCCGACGACCGCCAGTGGGTCACGGTCGGCGCATCTTGACGACCTGCAGCGTCGGCTGGAGGAGCACCTTGGTACGCGGGTGCAGGTGCGCGTCGGCCGACGAAAGGGCGCCGGAGAACTGCGCATCAGCTTCCACTCCCTGGATGAGTTTGATGGGTTGATGCAGCGGATCGGATTCAACCCCAACCGGATGGTTGTGTAGTCCTATAACGAAGCAACTTTCCCGGTGCTGCCGTGAATCGACCCATGCCGATGATGGCGAATAGGTCGCGTCCACACCCAAGTCCCAGATTCCAGGAGCCAACCATGTGCTGCATCGCCCGTACCGCCGTCCCCGTCGCCGCCCTCTCGCTCGCTGCCGCCCTGGCGGTGCCGGCGATGCTTGGAGCCGGTGAGCCCGCCGTGACCGTGGCCCAGGATTCCGCGCCGACCACCGCGTCGGCTCCGATGACGTGCACCGTTGACCCGGTGCACTCGATGGCGCTCTTCCGCGTCCATCATCTCGGTGCCGGCAAGTTCTGGGGGCGGTTCAACGACGTGACCGGCACCTTCGCGTTCACGCCCGGCTCGGCGGAGGGCATGAAGTTTGACATCGCGATTGCCACCGACTCGGTCGATTCAGGCAACGATGACCTCGACAAGCACCTGCGCAGCCCCGACTTCTTCGCGGCCAAGGACTTCCCGAAGATGACGTTCGTCAGCACCGGCGCCAGCAAGCGCGGCGACGGGATGTACGAGCTGAAGGGTGACCTGACCATGCGCGGCACCACGAAGCCGGTAACCGCGACCCTCGAGTTCTGCGGCATGGCCGACATGGGTCGCGGTCCGAAGGCGGGCTTCGAGGCCGTGTTCACCGTCAAGCGCAGCGAGTTCGGCGTCAACTACGGCGTCGACAAGGGCGCCATCGGCGACGAGGTGAAGATCGTGGTCGGACTCGAGGGCGGTCCCAAGGCCGCCAAGTGATGGTCCACCCAGTGACCGTTCACCACGTGACCGCTCACCAGGCGCCGTACCGGGACCACTGAACCATGGAACTGGACCTGCTCCTGCGAGCGGTCATGGGTCCCGCGGCCATTGCCGTCGCGGTCCTGGTGGTCCTGCGGCTTGCCTTCGGCGCGCGGCGCTGGGCGGCCTCGGCACCGGCCTGGGTCGCGGTGCTCATGGTCTCCGCACCGATCGCGGCGTTCGCCCACCAGGAGGGCGGCCTGCGCTGGCCACCCGCGCTTGCCTACGACTGGCTGCCGGTGGCCATGGCGGCGGCAGCGGCCATCGCGTTCGGGTTGCGCCTGCCGCCCGCTGGATCGTGGCGATGGCGCCTTGGCGCCTCGGTGGGGGCGGCCGTCGTGTCGCTTTCGGTGATTGCGCCGCCTGGGCACTCGAGCGCGGAGTGGCGCTTCTTGGCGGCAGCCATCGTGTCCGCCTCGGCGTTCGGGGCCGCCTCCGGCTGGGGCGGTTCGCCCGCGGCACCGGGGCACGCGCCCGCGTCCCGCGTTGCCGCCGCCATGCCATTCCTCTCGATGTGGGCGGTAGCTGCCGCGGGCAGCGTGATCGTGATTCTCTCGGGCTTTGCCAAGCTCGCCGTGGTGATGGGCGCCCTCTCGGCATGCAGTGCGGCGCTCGCGGTGGGAGCGTTTGCGGTGCGCGGGACCAGGGCCGGAGAGGCAACCGCCGTGGCATTCGCGGTCATCCTGGGGGCGGCCGCGTGGTTCGGCCTTGGGTACGACGAAGCCGGCATCCCGTTGGCCGCGTGGGTGCTGCTGGCGATGTCGCCGGCAGCATCGGCTTCTGCCCTCGCGGTGCCCGCGGCTCGGCCGCGGACGTCGATGATCGTGTCCGCGGCGGCGCCAGCCGCGGTGGCGGCTTCGGCCGTGGCCATCGCCATCGCCTCGGTTGGCCTGCCCGGTTCGTCCTCCGACGACGCCAATCCGTACGCCCGCGTGACCACCCCGTAGCATGACGGCGATGTCCGCGTGGATCCCATTCATCACCCCAGCGCCCGGGGTCTCCGGCTACTGGTGGGTGCTCGCGCTGCCGATGTCGCTCTTCATCAGCATGGCGTGGAAGGCCGTCCGCCAGGACGACATGGCGGGCTACTGGCCCGCTGTCGCCAAGATGACGGCGCAGGTGGTGCTGGGGATGATGGCCTTCTTCGCCGCCTTGGCCCTTGTGGTGCTCGTGATCGTTCCGGCCATCCCGGCCGAGTGATCTCCGGTTTGCGCAAGGTCACCCGGGTCGACGGACACCACCGCCGGGCCGCTGGCCCTTTGCGATCGGCTGCTTGCGTGCGGTGCCTCGACCCGAGGACGTCAACGGGACCGATCCCTTTCGCGCTCGCTGCTTGGCCCGCTTGACGGCCTTGGGTGCGCCCTTGATGAGCTGCGCCAGGGTGCGACCCCCCGACTTCGGCGCCTCTGGCGCGGGTGCCGCCTTGGGCTTCGATCGACCCGAGGCGCTGCCGCCCGTTCGCCTCGGCTTGCGGCCCGGGCTCGTGCCGCGCGGCGATCCGGCGCGCGCACGCACGCCGCGCCCCTTGCCACCGGAGGCAGGGCGAACGTCCTCGGCGTCGGGAACCAGCCGATCCTGGGGCCGCAGGTAGGCGTCGTGCGGCGGCGGGGCCGACGGCTCCAGCCGCACCCGCATCGAGCGTTCCACCTGGGTCCAGCGTTCCGCATCGGTGGGTGCACGCAGGGTGAATGCCTCGGCCGTTCCGCCGCCGTGGCCGGCGCGGCCCACGCGATGGACGTACTCCTCGGGAAGCAACGGGACGTCGTAGTTGATCACCGTGCGCGCTGCGGGGACGTGCAACCCGCGTGCCGCGACGTCGGTCGCCACCACCACGTCGGCGTTGCCCGCCGCAAAGGCGTCCAGCGCGGCCTGGCGCTGCCGCTGGCTGCGGTCGCCGTGGATGAGGACCGTCTTCACCTCGTGCCGACGGAGGGCCGACGCCACCCATCCCGCGCGGCGCCGGGTGCGGCAGAACACCATCACGCCGCGTCGCTTGCCGTCCTTCACCAGCGCCACGGTCACGGCGGTCTTCGCCGCATCGGGCACGTCGAACAGCCGCTGCCCGAGGTCCGATCGCGGCTCGGGGGTACCACTGACCATCGCGCGCTCGCGACCGACCAGGTCGATGCGCGCGGGCTCGCGCAGCATCTCCTCGACCATCGTCTCCACGGGTCGCGGCAGCGTTGCCGTCAGGAACAGCAGTTGCCGCGACTCTGGCGCCCGCGACAGGATCTCGCGGGCCTGCGGGAGGAACCCCATGTCGAGCATGCGGTCCGCCTCGTCCAGGACGACCATCCGAACGAACGCGAGCGACAGCGCATCCAGCTCACAGAGCTCCCGGACGCGGCCAGGCGTGCCCACCAGCAGGTCGATCCCCTCCGCCACCATCTCGCGCTGCGGCGCGAGCGCGCTCTTGCCGAACACTGCCCCGGCACGCAGCACCGATCCGCGGAACAACCCTTGGGCCTCGCGGGCCACTTGCTGCGCCAGTTCGCGCGTCGGGCACAGCACCAAGGCGCGGAGCCGACGCTTGGGATCGACGGGTCGTCCACGGACCCTGGGCGGTGGCTCGGCCAGGAGCCGTGCCGCGCAGGGCAACAGGTAGGCCAGCGTCTTGCCCGTGCCGGTGGCGGCCACCGCTGCAAGGTCCCGACCCGCGAAGGCCGGTGGGAGCACGGCCTGCTGGACGGGCGTGGGCCGTTCGGCGCCCATGCGCCGCAGGGCGAGCACCAGCTGCTCCGGCACTCCCAGGGCACCGAACCCACCTTCTCCGCGATCCGTCTGCGTGGTCATCGGCGTCACTCTACGCGCGGGTTCCGTCCATTCGGCCCGACGGCGCACTCACGGCGCCGAGTCCGCAGGCGCCTGCCCAGCCTCCGGAGGTCCGGCGTCGGGCTCCGCGGGGCGGCGCTGCAGTTCCTTCTCCATGTACTTGGCCCGCATGCGGCGCTGCCGGTCGTTGAGATCGACCTCCGCGCCGTCGATCCACGCCCGCTTGACCGAGGTGACCACCTCGAACGGATCGCCGGACCACAGCACCACGGTCGCGGACTTGCCCGGTTCGATGGTGCCGAGCGTCTCGCCGCAGCCGGCGATCTCCGCCGCCACCCGAGTCACCGACTCGAGCGCCGCGCCGTGGGGCAAGCCGTGTGCAACGGCACGCCCGCACTGGGCAGGCAGCGATCGCTCGTGCGCGGGCTCGTCGCCGGAGGCGATCGAGCACACCACGCCGGCGGCGTGCAGCCGGGCGGGCACGGTGTACGCGGCGTCCACCGGGTCACCCTCGCGCAGCGGCAGGCGGTTGATGCCGTTCACCACCACCGGGACGTCGTGCCGGCGCAGGAGCTCCGCCACTTCGGGCGCGCCGAGCCCGCCGACGATCGCCACCTTCAGTCCGCGGCGAGCGCCCCACAGGACGGCCGCCTCGATCTGGCCCGGCCAGTTGGCGTCCACCAGCACGCGCTCGCGTCCGGCCAGCACGTCCCGCATCGCCTCAAACCGCGCATCGGTGCCGAGGTCGGGATCCGCGTCGCTGGCGCGGATGTACGCCGCGGCGTCGTCGAAGAAGCGATCGATCGCGGCCAGTTGCTCGTCGCGCTTCTTCCGCTGCTCCTCGGGCGTCGTGCTCGACCAGCGGGCGCGCACGGGCTCCATCATCGGCCACGCCAACACGACGCCGGCCCCGGCGCGGATGCAGCGCTCGGGCGCGGTCCATCCATCGAGCCGCATGGCGCTCGCGCGGCCGGAGACCACGCCGCCCTGCGGGAACGCGTGCACCGACAGGATGCCGGCGTTGCGCGCCACGGGCGGAAGGTCGCTGTCGGGGTTCACCGCGGTGGCTGCGGTGGCTTCCGGGTGGAACGCCCCATGCTCGGTGCGGTCGTCCGTGGCGGCCACCTGCAGCGTCTCCACCAGCCCAAGGGTCGATGCGCCCGCCCACAGCCCAGGCGTGAGCACCATTCCACCGGCGTCGATCACGTGCGCGCCCTCGGACACCGCGCCTTCGGGAATCGGCTCCGCACCGACCGCCGTGACCTTGCCGCCGTCGAAGAGGACGTACCCGTCCGCGATCGGCGTATGTCCCGGCGTGCACGCGTGCACGCGCGCATGGCGGATCACGACCTGCGTGCGCTGCGGCGCCGCGGGAACCTCGGTGGACTGCGCATGCGAGTGGCCCATCGCCGCCATGGCCGCGAGTGCCAGGCCGATGACCCTGCTCCGCCGTCGCATCGATGCCAGAATCGGGGAATTCATCGCTCGCCTCCTTCGCCGTACGTCGACTCGAAGATCGCCGACCACACGTCGGCATCGTCGCACCCGCATTCGCCCGGGCGAACCGCCGATGGGTCCTGGCCCGCGCGAACGCGGTCGAGCAGCGTGCGCTCGCGGGTGGCCATCATGCGGGCCAGCAGCGATCCACGCGGCGGCGTCGCCGCCTGACCGCCGGCGGTCCCGGCCGGCGTGCCACCTGCGGCAGCCGCACCCGAAGGCTCAGGCTCCGCGAGCTTCGGCCCACCGGTCGCCATCGATGACGCCAAGGCCACGATGGTGCGCCGCGACGCACGGTCGCGCTCGCGCATGGCGGCATCCTGGTCGGCATCCCAACGCCTGACGCCATCGACCCAGGTCTGCATGCACCGCGCGTACACGCTCAGCGGATCGGCGCTCCAGATCACGAAATCCGCGTCCTTTCCGGGTTCGAGCGATCCCACACGATCGTCGATCCCCAGCTGCTTCGCGGGG
>JBJOIF010000314.1:0-10007 GCA_046047335.1 Planctomycetota bacterium
CTTCCCGGACATGGACACGGGACTCGCCTACAGCAGGCGACGCGTGGACGCCAACCAGATCGGCGTGCCCAACCCCGATGCACTGCGCACCGGCTTCAGCAACTGGCAGTGGAACATCGCCTCGGCGTACTGGGAACTCGACGTCTGGGGCGCGGTCCGGCGGCAGATCGAGGCGGGCGTCTCGTCGCTGCAGGCCAGTGCGGCGCAGTACCGCGGCGCGCTGGTGAGCGTGCGCGCCGAGGTGGCCGCGGCGTACATGACGCTGCGCCAGCTCCAGGCCCAGCGCGAGGCGATCCGTGATCTTGCGGAGGGATACGACAAGCTGCTGTACGCGATCGAGGCGAAGGTCCAGCATGGAGCCGGTTCCAAGACCGAGCTGGCGGAGGTCCGCTCGCGGCGATCGTCGGCGCTTGGCGCCGCCCGCAAGTTCGACGGCGAGGTGGCGCGCCAAGTGGCGGGCATCGCCATCCTGCTCGGGGAGACGCCCGAGCGGCTTCGGCCGATGCTCGAGCCCGTGCAGCCGATTCCCGTGGTCCTCGAGTCGCCCTCGCTCGGCCTGCCGGCGACGCTCCTGCTGCGGCGGCCCGATGTCCAGTCCGCCGAGCGCAACCTGCAAGCCGCCACCGCCGCCATCGGCATCGCCGAGGCGGGCTACCTGCCCCGGTTCAGCTTCACCGGCAACTTCATCGTCCAGACCCCGGACTTCGCCAACCTCACCGACATTTCCAAGAACATGACCTACGGCATCACGCCCGCGGTCTCGTGGAACTTCATGAACCTGCTGACCGGCCGCGCCCAGGCACAGGTGACGCAGGCGAAGGTCGCCGCGGCGGACGCACTGCTTCGCTACCAGCTGACGGTGGTGACCGCCGTCAATCAGGTGGAGTCGTCGGTGCTGGCCTACGCGGCCGCCCGCGATGCGCGGACCGAGTTCCTGTCGGCGGCGCGAGAGATCGACGCCGCGTACAAACTGGCGTTCCTGCAGTACGACCGGGGCACCGTGGACCTCACGCGGCTGATCCAGTTCCTGCAGGCCGCCGTCGAGGCGCGCGATGGGCTCGCCCAGGCCAACGGACTGACCGCGCTGAACTACGTGGAGCTGTACCGTTCGCTCGGCGGCGGCTGGGAGTCCACTCCCATGCCCGTTCCCGTCGAGGACGTGGGCCGATCGTTCAACCCCGCCCCCAAGGCCAACGACTTCCTGGCGCCTGCCTCATGAACCCCACCAAGATCATCGCCGGACTGCTCGTGGCGGCCGCGGCCGCGTGCTCGCCTCCGCCGCCCGCGCCCCAGGGGCCACCGCCCGCACCGGTGACCACGATCCGGCCCACCGTGACCGACGTGGCCGTGTACCGCGACTATCCCGGCATCACGCTCAGCGTGCGCACCGTCGAGATCATCCCGCGCGTGAGCGGCTGGATCGACCGCCAGGGGTTCACCGACGGGCAGGAAGTTGGCGAGGGCGCGCTGCTCTACCAGATCGATCCCCGGCCCTACGAAGTGGCCGTGGAGCAGGCGAAGGCCGGGCTCGCGCTCGTGCAGGCCGAGCTGCGCAACGCCGAGGACCGGGTCAGCCGCAACCGACCGCTGGTGGAGGTGGGCGCGATCTCCCAGCAGGAGTTCGACCAGTTGTTCGCCGACCAGCGCATGGCGGCGGCCAAACTCGAGGAGCGCCGCGCGGCACTCGACGAGGCAAACCTCAACCTCTCGTTCACGCGGATCACCAGCCCCGTGCGCGGGAAGGCCAGCGCCACGCGGTTCTACGAGGGCACGATGGTCGGCCCGCAGCAGTTGCTGGTGACCGTGCGGCAGATGGACCCGCTGTGGGTGGAGTTCCAGCCGGCGGCGATCGAGCTGCCCGAACTGCGCCGGATGTTGGCGTCGGGCGAACGGGCCACGGAGGTCTCGCTGCCCGGCACCTCGTGGACCGAGCGGGGCAAGGTGGTGTTCGTGGACAACACCGTCACGCCCGACACATCGACGGTCCGGACCCGCCTCGAGATCCCCAACCCGGAGCGGCTCATGGCGCCCGGTGCGTACCTGAACGTCCGACTGCGGGTGCGCGAACTCAAGGACGCGGTCACCGTGCCCGAACGCGCGATTGTCTACCAGACCGCCGCCGCCACGCTCTGGGTGGTGGACGCCGAGCGCAAGGCACGCCAGCGCGTGGTCCGCACGGGCCCACGCGGCGGTGCCGGCATCGTCATCGAGGACGGCCTGGCCGCCGGTGACGAGGTGGTGCTGGAGGGCATGCAGAAGCTCTTCGACGGCGCGCAGACGGTCGACCCCGCCGTGATGCGCCAGGCCGTCGAGGCGCAGATCGGGGCGCGCATGGGCGGAGCGGACGCCGGAACGGCCAAGGCCGGCGAATGACCGACTTCTTCATCAAGCGCCCGATCTTCGCGACGGTGATCGCCCTGCTGATGGTGATCGCCGGCGGCCTGGCGATGACGGTCCTTCCGGTGTCGCAGTTCCCGCCGATCACGCCGCCCACCGTGGTGGTGTCGGCCTTCTACCCCGGCGCCTCAGCCAAGGTCGCATCGGACGTGGTGACCCGCCCGCTCGAGCGGCAGATCAACGGCGTGCCCGGCATGATCTACATGTCGAGCGTCTCGGTGGACGGCGGCAACGTGGCCATCACGGTGACCTTTGACGTGGGCTACGACCTGTCGATCGGCACGGTGGACGTGCAGAACTACGCACAGACGGCCATTCCCCAGCTGCCGCCCGAGGTGCAGCTGCAGGGCATCTCGGTCCGCAAGCAGTCGACGGACTTCGTGCAGGTGGTCGGTCTCCACTCGCCGAACGGCACCTACGACGCCGACTTCCTCTCCAACTACGCCGACATCAACATCGTCCAGACGCTGCAGCGCATCCCGGGCGTCTCGCAGGTGCAGAACTTCGGCTTGCGCCAGTACTCGATGCGGATCTGGCTCGACACCCGGAAGCTTGCCGCGATGGGCATCTCGCCGCAGCAGGTCCAGCGCGCCATCGCCGAGCAGAACCGGCAGGCGGTGGGCGGGAAGGCCGGAGCGGCGCCCTCGGTCGGCGACCCCGCCTTCAGCATGCAGGTGAACACGCTGGGCCGGCTCGAGCACGTCCGCGAGTTCGAGGAGATCGTGGTGCGCAGCGGCCCCGAAGGCACGGTGCAGCTGCGGGACGTGGCGCGGATCGAGCTGGGCGCCGCCAGCTACGCCACCGCCGGCAGGCAGGACGGCGAACCCACCGCGCTGATGGGCGTCTTCCAGCTCCCCGGGGCCAATGCGTTCCAGATCGCGGAGGCGATCGGCCAGGCGATGGAGAGCCTGAGCAAGGATTTCCCCGAGGACATCGAGTACCGCATCAACTACGACACCACGCGCTTCGTCGAGGCATCGATCGACGAGGTGGTGGAGACGTTCTGGATCGCCGCGCTCCTGGTGCTCGCCATCATCTTCCTGTTCCTGCAGAGCTGGCGGACCACGCTCATCCCGATGGTGGCGATCCCGGTGTCGGTGATCGGCACCTTCGGCGTCATGCTGGCGATGGGCTTCTCGATCAACACGCTCACCCTGCTCGGGCTGGTCCTCGCGATCGGCATCGTGGTCGATGACGCGATCGTGGTTGTGGAGAACGTTGAGCGCAAGTTCGAGGAGGGCGAGACCGACCCGCGCAAGGCTGCCTCCGCCGCCATGCACGAGGTCACCGGCCCGATCATCGCCACCACCCTCTCGCTGGTGGCGGTGTTCGTGCCCGCCGCGCTGATGCCGGGGATCACCGGGCAGCTCTACAACCAGTTCGCGATGACCATCGCGGTGTCGGTGGTGCTCTCCAGCATCAACTCGCTGACCCTGAGTCCGGCGCTCGCGGGAATCCTGCTCCGCCCGCGCAAGCCTGCCCAGCGCGGCCCGTTCGGTGCGTTCAACCGTGGCTTCGCGCGCACCGAGCGCCGCTACGAGTCGCTCGTCTCGATGCTGGTGCGACGGTGGACGCTGGCGATCGCGGTCTTCGCCGCCGCCATCGCCTCGACGCTCTGGCTGACCGCCACCGCTCCCACCGCGTTCGTTCCCGACGAGGACAACGGCTACTTCTTCGTGGCCTACCAGCTGCCGCCGGGCACGCCGCTGGCGGAGACGCTGAAGGTCGGCGACGCCGCCCGGCAGATCGTGGCCGCGCAGCCCGAGGTGGCCACGGTGATCGAGATCGTCGGCCAGAACTTCGTCGCCAACGCTCCGCAGACCAACAGCGGCGTCCTGATCCCGGTGCTGAAGCCCTGGGCCGAGCGCAAGGGCAAGGCCAGCACCACCGATGGG
This sequence comes from Planctomycetota bacterium, assembly GCA_046047335.1. GTDB lineage: Bacteria > Planctomycetota > Phycisphaerae > Phycisphaerales > SM1A02 > UBA966. Next base: position 4,293 of record JBJOIF010000314.1, read on the forward strand.
CTGGTGCGCCGCCTCCAGCCGCTGCTCTGGACCATTCCGGGGGCCATGGTGTTCCCGTTCAACCCGCCGTCGATCCCCGGGCTCGGCACGGTGGGTGGCTTCCAGCTCCAGCTCGTCGACCGCGCCGGGCTCGGGACCGAGCGGCTCCACCAGGCCGCGCAGGAGGTGATTGCGGCGGCCCGGACCCGCCCGGACCGGTTGGCCGGCGTCACCACGTTCTTCCAGATGGATGTGCCCCAGGTGTGGCTCGAGATCGACCGCGTCAAGATGCAGCGGCTCGGCGTGACCACGGCCGATGCGTTCGCCGTCCTGCAGCTCAACTTCGGCAGCGCGTTCATCAACCAGTTCAACCGGTTCAACCAGGTCTACCAGGTGTACGTGCAGGCCGACGCGCCGTACCGCATGCACCCCGAGGAGCTCCTGGAGCTGTACGTCCCGAACTCCCGGGGCGAGATGGTGCCATTTGCGGCGTTCGCCGAGCAGCGCACCGTCACCGGACCCGACAACCTCACGCACTACAACGTCACCGACACCATCGCCGTGAACGGCGCGGCGGCACCCGGCGTGAGTTCGAGCGAGGCGCAGGCCGAGATGGAGCGGATCTGCGCGCAGGTGTTGCCTCAGGGCATCACCTACGAGTGGACCGGGATCGTCTACCAGGAGCGCGGCTCGTCCAACGCCGCACCGGTGGTGTTCACGCTGGCCATCGTGGCGGTGTTCCTGTTCTTGGCGGCCCAGTACGAGAGCTGGACGCTGCCGATCCTGGTGGTGGCCGCCGTGCCGTTCGCCGCGCTCGGCGCGATCGGCGCGCTGCGGCTGGTCGGTCGGCCCGTGGACGTGTACGCGCAGATCGGGCTCGTCATGCTGGTGGGACTCGCCGCGAAGAACGCCATCCTCATCGTGGAGTTCGCGAAGGAGGCCAGCGAGCGCGGCGCGACCCCGCTACAGGCCGCCATGGACGCGGCGCGCCTGCGTCTGCGCCCGATCCTGATGACGGCCTTCTCCTTCGTGCTCGGCGTGCTGCCCCTGGTGTTCGCCTCAGGAGCCGGTGCCAACGCCCGCTACTCGATCGGCGTCAGCGTCGCCGCGGGACTCACCGTGTCCACCGTGCTTTCGCTGGTGATCGTGCCGGTCTTCTATGCACTGCTGGTCACCGTGCGAGACCGCATCTGGGGTGGCGGAAGGCCATCGCCCGGTGCCGGGGCGGTACCCTCCGGCCATGCATCCGCAGGCTGACGACGCGCCCCGCATTCCCGCCGACGAGTTCCGCGAGCGCCGCGAGCGATTGCTTGCCGCGCTTAGTGCATCGGTGGGCCTGGTGCTCGCGGGAGATGCCGACCCGTCGCTCCACCACCCGTGGCAACCGCACGCCCACTTCGCCTACCTCACCGGCGTCACCGACGAGCCGGGCGCGATGCTGCTGCTCGACCCCACGCACCCGGTGGCGGCCAAGCGTGCCACGCTCCTGCTTCGGCCGCTCAACCCGGAGGTCGAGAAATGGGACGGCTTCCGGCCGGAGATCGGCGCGGCGCTGAGGGCGCGCACCGGATTCGACACCGTGGTCCGGACGGGCATGCTGGGCCGGCTGCTCCTGGAATCGACGCGCCGCGCCCGCTCGCTCTCGTGCCTCATGCCGCTTGCGGCGTGGAACTCCCCCGTGTCGCCCGATCTGGCGATCCTGCGCGCGCAGGCCGAACGCGTCCCCGGCACGCGCATCGAGGACCGCAGCGACCTCCTGCCTCGGATGCGAGCGGCCAAGAGCCCGGCCGAGATCGCGTGCATCGAGCGGGCCGGGCAGGTCACGGCCCGTGGATTCGCGGCGGCCATGGCCAACCTGCGGCCCGGGATGAACGAATTCGACCTCCAGGAGTGCGTCGAGCACGCCTACCGCACCGGAGGCGCCCGTGAGCTGGCCTTCCGCACCATCGCCGGCGGCGGCTTCAACGCCACGGTGCTGCACTACCACGCCAACGACCAGGTGCTGGCCGACGGACAGCTGGTGGTGCTCGACAGCGGCGCCCGGTACGGCGGGTACTCGGCGGACGTCACGCGCACCCTGCCGGTCGGCGGCACCTTCTCGCCCCGCCAACGGGAGCTGTACGAACTGGTCCTCCGTGCGCAAGAGGCTGCCATCGCCGCGGTCCGGCCTGGTGCCACCCTGGCCGAGATCGACGCCGCGGGCCGCACGGTCATCGCCGATGCGGGCCTCGGCGACGCGTTCATCCACGGCATGGGACACCACCTCGGCCTCGAGACCCACGATGCGTCCCCCGACGCCCCGCTCGAGGAGGGGGCCGTGGTCACCATCGAGCCCGGCGTGTACCTGCCCGGGGAGGCCATCGGCATCCGGATCGAGGACGACGTCGTCGCCACGGCCAGTGGGCCACGGGTGCTGACGGCGGCCATCCCGAAGTCGGTGCAGGACGTCGAGCGCGCCATGCGACGCTGACGGCCCGACCGCATTCAGATTCGGTTCGGCGGTGCCCTCGGCAACCGAATCCTCACGGGAGAAGCCGATCATTGTCGGATGGAATTCACGTTCCGCACCGTGTTCGTGAGTGACGTCCATCTGGGCTTCCGCGGCGCGCGCGCCGAGGAGTTCGCGGCATTCCTGAAGCGTTTGCGGTGCGAGCGGCTTTACCTGGTCGGGGACATCGTCGACATGTGGGCGCTGCGGCAGCGCTGGACCTGGCCGGTGACCCACAACCAGGTCGTGCGCCGCATCCTGAAGCTCGCGAAGCGCGGCACCACCATCGTCTACGTGCCCGGCAACCACGATGAGTCGCTGCGGCCGTACGCGGGCATCGACCTGGCCGGCATCCGGGTCGCCAAGCAGGCGGTCCACCGCACGGCCGACGGCCGGCGGTTCCTGGTCTGCCACGGCGACGAGTTCGACCTGGTGGTGCAGAGTTCGCCGCTCCTCTCGAGGCTGGGCACCCTCGGTTACGACTGGCTCGTCGAGATCAACCGACGCGTCAACGACGTTCGCGGCCTCGTGGGCCTCGGCCGATGGTCCTTCTCGCAGACCGTCAAGAAGAAGGTGAAGAGCGCCTGCACGTTCATTTCCAAGTTCGAGCAGGCGGTGGGTGACGAAGCACGTCGCCGGTCCCTCGACGGCGTGATCTGTGGGCACATCCACGAGCCTCGCATTGAGATCCGCACGGACGGCATCACCTATGCCAACTGCGGCGACTGGATCGAGCGCGCCTCCGCACTCGTGGAACACGCCGACGGCCGACTGGAGATCGTGGACGTCGAGCGGATGCTCCGGGATGCGGGGTGGGAACCGGATCCGGTCGAGGCCCCGGAGCTGATCGAGTCGGCCGAGGAGGTGCTCCATGCACCGTGAGGCCGTTGCAAGCCACTCCACGGCGAACGTGGCCTTCTGCTCCGCCGCGGTGGGGTGCGGCCACACACGTGCCTCGGTCGCGGTGCACGATGCGTTGCGCGCCCGCGGGCAACTCGGCAGCGCCGCGTTCATCGAAGCGCTCGAGCATGCCCCGGCGTGGTTCACGCGCGGCTACCGCGACGGCTACCTGCGCGCCGTGCGGCACGCCCCGCGCCTGGTGGGGGCGATCTACGACCGATCCGACGTCCCGCGCCGCGACCGACGGCTGCTCGGTCCGGTGCTCGACCGCATCGAGGATGCAATGCTGCGGCGCTTCCGCGAGCATGCCCTCTTCCGCGACGTCGATGCCGTGGTGTCGACCCACTTCCTGACCACCGCGGTGCTCGGGCGCATGAGGCTGCGCGGAGCGCTCCGATGCCCACTGGTCACGGTGGTCACCGACGAGCACCCGCACGCGGTCTGGCTGCACCGAGGCTGCGACCTCACCTGCGTGGCCAGCGCCGCCGCGCGCGAGTCCGCGATCGCTGGCGGGATCGATCCGGCCCGGGTCGAGGTGACGGGGATCCCCATCGACCCCAGGTTCGCGATGGCCGACGGGGCAGCGGTCGGCGGGGATCCGCGCCCCATGGTGCTGGTTTGCGGGGGCGGTCACGGCCTCGGCGACATGCACCTGGTCATGCGGTCGATCGCGGAGGCCGACCCGGACGCCGTGGTGGTGGTGGTGTGCGGCAAGAACACCGCCCTGCAGGCGTCGATGGATCGCCTGGCGAACGACCACCGCGCCGCACCGGGGGGCCGGCGCGCAGAGCTCCGCGTGCTTGGCTACACCAACGCCATGCACCAGCTGATGGCGGCGGCAACCATCATGGTCGGCAAGCCCGGGGGCCTGAGCACCACGGAAGCTCGCGCGGTCGGCCTGCCGATGGTGCTCCTCGAACCCATTCCCGGGCAGGAGGAACGTAACGCGGCCATGCTGGTCTCGGTGGGGGCGGCGCTGGCCGCCGGACGACCCGAGGCCACCGGCCGCGCCGTGGCGGCGCTCCTTGCGGATCCAGCCCGGCTGGCCAGCATGCGGCGCGCGGCGGCGGGATCCGGGCGGCCCCGGGCGGCGTTCGACGTGGCCAGTCGCGTGGCTGCCCTCGCGCGCGGTCAGATGACCGGGTCGTGGGACGGCAGGTTGTGGGCCGGCGCCGTGTTGAGCTGAACCAGCTGCTCGCCCTGCACACGGCGTGCCGCGTCGGGATCGACGAAGTCGCTGTGGCAGCTCGCCTTCCCCGCCTCAGCGCCCACGGCCTTGCGGGTCTTGCTGGCCAGACGGTGGATCTCCTCGGGGCTCAGCACGCCGCGCTTCTCCAGAATCTCCTGCTGCTCTGCGGTGAGGGCGGCACTGCGGACCGGCTTGCCGCGCTCGAAGCCATCGGCCTTCCCGCTGGCGAACTCCTGGATCTCCTTGGAGATCCGGACGCTGCACCAATCGTGTCCGCACATCGCGCAGAAGTCCGTATCCACGTCGAGGTCCTCGTCGTGGTAGGCACGCGCCGTGTCCGGATCGAAGCTGAGTTCGAAGTGGCGCTCCCAGTTGAGGGCCGCGCGCGCCTTGGTCAGCTCGTCGTCGCGGTCGCGCGTCCCGGGAATGCCGAGGGCCACGTCCGCGGCGTGGGCGGCGATCTTGTAAGCGATGCAGCCCTGCTTGACGTCGTCCTTCTTGGGGAGCCCCAGGTGCTCCTTCGGCGTCACGTAGCACAGCATGCTGGCGCCGTGGTACCCCGCGGCCGTGGCACCGATGCAGCTGGTGATGTGGTCGTAGCCCGGGAAGATGTCGGTCACGAGCGGCCCCAGCACGTAGAACGGCGCGCCGTGGCACAGCCGCCGCTGCAGCTTCATGTTGAACTCGATCTGGTCGAAGGGCACGTGCCCTGGACCCTCGACCATGACCTGCACTCCCTTGCGCCAAGCACGCTCGGTGAGCGACCCGAGCGCTGCCAGTTCGCCGAGCTGCGCGCGGTCGGTCGCGTCGGCCAGCCCGCCCGGCCGCAGGCCGTCGCCGATCGAGAAGGTCACGTCCCAGCGGCGCATGACGTCGCAGATCCGCTCCCACGCCTCATGCATGGGGTTCTGCCGGCCATGCACCAGCATCCACTTGGCCAGCAGGCTCCCGCCGCGACTGACGATGCCGATCAGTCGCTCGCGGATGAGCGGCAGGTGCTCACGGAGCACGCCCGCATGGATCGTGAAGTAGTCGACGCCCTGCCTCGCCTGGTGCTCCAGCGTCTCCAGAATGATGGCCTCGTCGAGGTCTTCGATGCGCCGACCGATGATCATCGAATAGATCGGCACCGTGCCGATGGGCACGGTGGAGTTGCGGA
>JBJOIF010000315.1:0-8037 GCA_046047335.1 Planctomycetota bacterium
CATCGGGCCGCGCGGCGCGGCGCAGCGCGAGTGTAGCCGGGTAATCGATGGCGATGACTCGCGCGCCGTTGGCGCCCGTCGCGACCCGGATCCGCGTGCCCAAGGCCTCGGCCACACCGTCTTCGGTGAGGACGCGGTGCGCCTCGCCCGCCGCCACCATCCGACCCTCGTGAAGGCACCACGCGTGGTCGGCCACGGCCGCCGCCATCGCGAGGTCGTGGGTCGCCACCAGGACGGTCGACCCCGCGCGCGCCACGTCCCGCACGGCTGCGGCGAGCCGCGCCGCTTCGGGCGGATCGACGCCCGACCATGGTTCATCGAGCAGGAGCGCCCCTCCGGCGCGATGGTGATGCAGTGCGCGGGCAAACGCCACGCGTTGCTGCTGTCCCCCGCTCAGGCTCGCGAGCGGCCGGTCGGCGTGGCTGCGCAATCCCACGACCTCGAGGGCCGCCTCCACTTCGCCGGCGCCTTCGGGCACCATGACGCGACCGATCGCCACGGCCTCCCGCACGGAGAATGGAGCGGCCGGCTCCAGGCGCTGCGGCATCATCGTGATGCGTCCGCGGCGCCACTGCGCGGCGGGCGGGTGGATCGGTGTTCCTCCGAGCGCGATGGATCCCGAATCCGGTCGGTCGAGCCCCGCCGCGAGGCGCAGGAGCGACGACTTCCCGCTGCCGTTATGCCCGATGAGCGCCGTCACCTGTCCCGCGGGCGCGTGTGCGGCGTCGATGCACAACTCGAACGCGCCGCGCCGCCATCGAACCGCATGCAGCTCCAGTCCGCGACTGCTCATCGGCTCCATCCCCACGACATGCGCCGCAGCAGCAGCAGGAATGCACCTCCGCCCACGGCCGCCGTCACCGCGCCAAGGGGCAGTCGACCGCCCGAGACGTCCACCCACTGGCGCACGGCATCGGCGCCCACCAGCAACGCCGCACCGGCGACGGCGGACCCCACCACCATGCCTCGATGGCGTGCTCCAACCGCGGCGCGCGCCAGGTGGGGCGCCAGGAGTCCGATGAACGCGATCGGTCCGCACAGCATCACGGTGCACGCGGTGGTCACGCCGCTGGCCACCAACAGCACTGCGCGCGTGGTCCCCAGCGGAACGCCAAGCGTGCGCGCCTCGTCGTCGCCGAGGGCCGCGGCGTCGAGTCGAGGCCCCCAAAGGCTCGCGAGCGTCGTGAGGCCCAGGGCAGACGCGGCGCAGGTGGCCACCAGCCCGGGTTCCGGTGTGTCCGGGATCCGGCCAAAGAGCCATGCCGCCAGCATGCCGCGTCGCTCCGGTCCAAGCATCGATTCGGCGAGTACGGAGGCGGCGGCCGCCACCGTGCCCACCACGATTCCGCCGAGCACCATGGTGATCGGATCGACCCGCCCGTGCCGGATCGAAAGCGCCAGCACCGCCGCGAGGGCCGCCAGCGCGCCGAGCGCCGCGGGCACCACTGCGCCGGCGCCCGATGGTGCCGACGCCCCTGCCGCGGCGGCAAGCACCGAGGCAATCGCGACCCCCGCCCCGGCGCCGCTGGAGACCCCGAGCACAAAGGGCGAAGCCAGCGGATTGCGGAGGATCGACTGCAGTACGGCCCCGGACGCGCCCAGACCCGCGCCGGCGGCCAGCGCCGACCCGGTTGCCCACAGTCGAAACGAGCCGAGCGGCGGCTCCGGCCAGCCCACCTCGAAGGCGCCATCGATCGATCGGATCACGAGCAGCCGCGCCGCGACCGCGGCCACCAGCGCACCGGCCACCACGGCCACCCCAGTGCGTCGGTTCATGGCGCGGCCCCTTCCGGAACTGCCGGAGCGCCGGATGCGCGGTCGTCGCATGCGGCGCGCAGGATCGCCGGGCCGTCGACGAGCATGGCCACGGACGGCTCAAGAAGTGCGGTGGCCACCGGCACCGGGCATGCCGCGCCCGGCGCGTGGAGCCACGCGGGCGCCGCCGAGGCACCCAGGAGCAGGATGCGCGCCGGGCGCAGCCGCACCACGTCCTCGGCAGAGAGCACGGGATATCCCTCGGCGCGGATCGCGTTCGTCCCGCCCATCGCCGACCACAGCCCATCGACGAAGGTGCCTGCGCCGAACGCGCTGGGCGGATCGGTGGAGAAGAGGAAGAGGGTTGGCCCTGCCGCCGCCCGATGCTGCAGTTCGGCCGTGTGGCGTTCCAGCGCGGCCGAGGCGGCGCCCGCGGCGCCTGGACACCCCGCGCCCTCCAGCGCCTCCCCGAGCGAGCGCACCATGTTCCGCACGTCGTCCAGGGAGTTGAGGTGCCGTTCGTAGAGCCGGGCGCCCAGTGCGGCGCAGAGCTCCTCAAGGGCCGCGTCGGGGACACCCGACTGCCGCAGCACCAGCGTCGGGCGAAGGGCCGCGATTGCCTCGAGGTTGCGATCGGTGAGCGAACCGACGACGACGGCGTCCGGGGCCGTGCACCAGGGCGTGCGTCCCACGATCGACCCGGCTGCGCCGAGGGCGATCGCGGAGTGCGTCAGGGCCGGACTCAGCGACACCACCCGCAGGGAGGACGGCGCCGGCGTGGCGACTGGGCGGACCGGGGCATCGCGCCGACCGTCGGTGCACGCCGTCGCCGCAGCGACCCATGCAATCGCCAGCGCATGCACGAACGGCATCGAGCGCCCCATCCGACGGATGCAGGCCACCATGGCGGATGCGGCAACGCGAAGGATCGGCACGCCCGAATCCTATTCCGTCCCGGCACGCCCTCCGCATGGGCCGGGCCGCGCTACGCTCCACGCGCGATGGCCGGCATCCTGTCCACGATCCGTGCGCTCTTCGTCGGCAAGGACGACGAGGCCGCGCCCCTGGCGCGCCGGGGTGGGCCCGTGGACACGACCGCCTCGCCCGTTCCTGCGGACTCGCAGGAGATCGTGGCGATGGCGAGGGATTTCCGAGGCTTCCTGGACCTGCAGGACCAGCGGCAGCAGGAACTCGCCCGAGTGGTGGCGTCGCTGCCGCAGAGCATGGGTGCCCTGCCCGAACTGGTCCGTCAGCAGACGCGGCTCGCGGACTTGGTGGCGCAGCAGCTCATGCTCACCCGCCAGCGGGACGAACAGGTGGAGCGGACGCTGTCGCGCATCACCCAGGGCGTTGAGCAGCAGCGCGACGTGATGGGCCTGGTGCAGCAGCAGCTTGATCTCAATCACGAGAGCGCGATGAAGGTGGCCGAGGGCGTGACCACCCTCTCCGGCGCCGTGGTGCAGCTTCAGGACAGCGCCGAGCGCAGCTCCGTGGCACTGCAGCGGCTGCTCGAGCGGACCACCGAGCGGGACGCCGGCGTCCAGCGGCTGCACACCACGCTCCAGAACTGGATGCTGTTCGTGGCCATCTTGTCCTGCATGACGCTGGTGGCCGCGCTCGTCCTGGCGTGGGTTGCGCTCAACGCGCGCGGTTCGACCGAGCCTGTGCCGGTGGAGGTGGTGCCCGCGGAGCCGGTGGCGGAGGTGATGCCCACCGAGGCGCCGCTTCCTACCGCTCCCCCGCCCGCCGGAAACACCATGCCCGCCCTCGGCGGTGCGCCCGAGCCGGCGTCCGGGCAGGCCGTGTCCGCGACCGGTGGCAATCCTGGGCGTCCGTGAGCGCCGTCGGCCTCGCCGTCATCGGGGGCCGGGGCGTTCCTCCGTCGGTGGTCACCCGGCGGTTCCCGCCAACTGCGTCCGCGCCAGGCGTGCGTACGGCTCGCAACGCTCGATGAGTTCGGCGTGTCGGCCTGCGTCAATCACGCGGCCATCCTCCATCACCACGATCCGGTCCGCCGCGAGCACGGTCGAGAGCCGGTGCGCGATGACCAGCGTCGTGCGCCCTGCGCCGAACTCACGGATCGCAGCGTTGATCTGCTCCTCGCTCTCGGCATCCACCTGGCTCGTCGCCTCGTCCATGACCAGAATGGCCGGATTCCGCAGCACGGCCCGCGCGATGGCGATGCGCTGGCGCTGTCCTCCCGAGAGGGACTGCCCGCCCTCCGCCACCATCGTGTCGTAGCCCTTGGGCAACGCGGCGATGAAGGCGTGCGCGTGCGCGCGTTCGGCGGCCGCGCGCACCGCCGCATCGGAGGCATCGAGCCCAAAGCGGATGTTCTCGGCGACGGTGCCATGCACCATCGTGGTGTCCTGGGTGACCACGCCGACCTGCGCGCGCAGGCTCCGCAGGGAGACGCCCGCGATGTCGGTGCCGTCAATCGTGATGCGCCCGGCGGACGGCTCGAAGAGCCGGGGCAGCAGGGACAGGAGCGTGGTCTTTCCGGAGCCGTTTCCGCCGACGATCGCGACGCGCTCGCCGTGGCGAATCTCCAAGTCGATCGATCGGAGCGCCTCGGCGTCGCGCCCCGGGTAGCGGAACGACACCGACTCGAAGCGGATCACGCTGGCGTGCGGCGCCAGCGTCGGCCGGCGGCGGTCACGTGCGTCCTCGCGCGGCGTCGACAGGATCTCCTGGAGCCGCTCGGCCGGAGCCGATGCGGCCTGGATCTCGTTGATGAGCCCGGCCAGCGGCTTGAGCGACCCCCCGGCCGCGGCCAGCGCGCCGAGCGACAGGACGAAGGTCTCGAAGTCAAGCTTTCCGTCGAGGATCTGCCGCGCGGCCACGAGCGCCAGTCCGCTGATGGCGATGATGGCGATGGTCTCCACCACGGGCGAGGAGAGCGACTGCGCCATGCGCACCCGAAGTTCCTGCCGCAGGACTTCCTGGTTGCTTCCGTCGAAGCGCCGAATCGCTTCGGCCTCGGCGCCGGCGGTCTTCACCGCGCGCAGCCCCTGAACGCTCTCGTTGGCGATGCGCAGGAGCCCTTCCTGCGCCTGCAGTGCCCCGCGCACGCCGCGCCGGATCCGCTTGCCGAACTTGCGCAGCGGGATCGCCAGCGCCGGCACCGCCACCAGCGCCACTGCGGTGATCCGCCAGTCGAGCCACAGCGCCGCCGCAAACGCCGCGGCTCCCTTGGTGACCTGGGCCACCGCCTTGCCCGTCAGCGCCACCAGCCCCCGCTGCAACTCGGCGCTGTCCCGGGTGACCCGGCTCACGAACTCGCTCGCCCCGCGCTGGGCCACCGGGCCGAGCGGCAGGTTCAGGACGTGCTTGAAGACGTCGTGCCGAACGGCGGCCACGACGCGGGCGCAGAGCGAGAGCGACACGTACTGGTGCGCGAAGTTGGCTGCCGCGCCCAACACGGTCAGCGCCCCCAGGGCCACGAAGATCAGCACCACGCCGTCGAACGGATCGGTCGGGAGCTGCTCGAGCACCCACTGCGGAACCCAGGGGGCATGGTCGCCGATCCATGAGCCCAGCGAGCCCTCCTCCCGCAGCAGGAGCCGCAGGACGGGCGCCAGCGCCACCAGCCCGAATCCCAGGCCGCCGGCCGACACCACCGCGAACGCCATGGCCGCGGCAAACTGCCCCTTGCGGTCGAGAAGCCGGGCGGCGAAGTGCCAGAAGGCGTGCATTGCGTGAAGGCTATTCGATGCCCGATGGGCGTGTGGCGTGGGCGGTCGGTGCGGAGAGCATCGCCAGGTCAGTCCAGAATCCCGGGTAACTCTTGGCCACGCACCCCGGGTGCTCGATGGCGATGCCTCCGGTGCGCAGGCCGAGCGCCGCGAACGCCATCGCGACGCGGTGGTCGTCGTGTGGGTCGATGATCGCCTGCACCGCGTGCGTCGCCGGAATCGGTTCGATGGCGATGGAGTCGTGGGTGATGGAGGCACGTGCGCCAACGCGCGCCAGGCCTTCGGCCATCGCCGCCAGCCGATCGCTCTCCTTGACGCGAAGGGTGGCGAGCCCCGTGAATCGACTGGTGCCGGTCGCGGCGGCGGCGGCGGCCATCAGGGCGAGCGCGCCGTCGGGCGCATCGGAGAGGTCGGCCTCGATCCCGCGCAGCGGCGCGCTCCGGTCGCCGGGCGGGACGGCCGATCGCACGCGGCAGCCCCGCTCGGTGCCGTCGACCATCGCCCCCATTCGTTTGAGCGCCTCGATGGCGCGCATGTCGGGCTGCCGGGACGACGCCGCCAACCCGGGAAACGTCAGGTCAGCGCCGGGCACCAAGGCGGCGGCCACCGCCCACGGGACGGCGCTGGATGCATCGGGCTCGATGTCCAGCGTGTCGCGCGCCGTCGGTGGAACGCCAGCGACGTGGATGGCGCGGAGCTCCCCGGCCTCATCGATGCGCTCGGTCACCATCGCACCCCACCGGCGCAGCTCGTCCATCGTGAGGTCCACGTAGCTGCGGCTCGTGACCGTCGCGCCGAACGCGACGTCCAGCCCGTCGTGCATCCAAGGCGCCGTCAGCAGCATGGCGCTCACGAACTGGCTACTCGCCACTTCGCCAACGGCAAGTGTTCCGCCTCGCGGTGGTCCGGCGCGGCCGTCCACGGTGACCGGCAGCCGGTCGTCGGATCCGGTCGCCTCCACCGAGACGCCAAGGGCCCGCAGGAGCCGCACACCGTCGGCCACCGGCCGTTCCCGCATGCGCGGGCTTCCGTCCACGGTCACGCGTCGGGCCGCGAATGCTGCGAGGACCAGCGCGAACCGGGTCGGCGTGCCGCCGTCGCCGAGATCGATGCGGACGTCCGCGCCTGCCGGCAGCCGGCCGTTGCATCCCACGACCGTGATGCGGTCGCCCTCGATCGAGACCGACACCCCGAGCGTGCGCAGCGCGGCCGCCAACGCGTCGGTGTCGGCGGACCGAAGCGCACCGCGCAGCACCGTGCGGCCGGCACCGAGGGCGGCCAGCACCAGCGCGCGGTTGGTGAGGCTCTTGGATCCGGGAAGCCGAACGGCACCGCGGAGGACCTCCGCCGCCGGCACCGGGCGGGGCGCGTCGGCGGGCCCGCCCACGGGCATCACCCCTCGCCCTGTCCCGCGACGCGGAACACCGCCACGATGTCCTCGACCGGGATCACGAACAGCCGGTTGTCGCCCTCGAAATCCACCGGGACCCCGTGCTTCGGGTTGAAGAGCACGCGGTCGTACTGCGCGATGGGGTAGTTGTCGTCCTTCTCCACCTCGGCGGAGATGGCGACCACGCGGCCAGTGATGGTGGGGATCTCGATCTTGTCGGGCAGGTGGATGCCGACCTTGGTGATCTTCTTGTCCTCGTCCTTGCGGATGAGGACCCGCTTGCCGATGGGCTCCACGATCTCCAGCCGAGAGGCTCGCGACGTTCGCGTCATGCCCGGATGATATAACCGCGTCCGTGATCGACCTTGCCGCCAATCCCGTGGAACGCGTCGCACGCCTGATCCGGCCCGTGCCCGACTTCCCCAAGCCCGGCATCATGTACCGCGACATCACGCCGATGCTGGCCGACCCGTCGGCGCTGGCCCTGTCGGTGGAACTGATGGCGAATCCGTTCCGCGGGGGCAAGTTCGATCTCGTGGTCGGCGCGGAGAGCCGCGGCTTCATCTTCGGGGTTGCGGTGGCGCAAGCGCTCGGCTGCGGATTCGTGCCGGTGCGCAAGCCCGGGAAGCTCCCGAGCCGATCGATCAGCGTCTCGTACTCGCTGGAGTACGGCAAGGACGCGCTGGAGATGCATGCCGACGCACTGGCCCCCGGATCCAAGGTGCTGGTGGTGGACGACCTCCTGGCCACGGGGGGCACGCTTCGCGCCTGCTGCGAGCTCGTCGAGCGCGCGGGCGGCACGGTCGGTGGAGCCACGGCGCTGATCGAGCTCGAGGCCCTCGGCGGCCGCGCGGCGATCGCGCCGCGGCCCATCCACACGGTGATCCGGTTCTGATCCGGACACGCCGGCGGGGTATGATTCGGTCATGACGACCGCCGTTCCCGATGCCGTGTCCCGGACCGCCAGCAGCACCGATCCGCTTGCCCTGATCGACGTCGACCACGTCCGCTTCTGGGTGGGCAACGCCAAGCAGGCCGCGTACTTCTACGCCTCCGCCTTCGGGTTCCAGGTCGAGCAGATCAGCGACCTGACCACGGGCAACCGCGCCACCGCGCAGTACCTGCTCACGCAGGGCAACATCCGCTTCGTCCTGGAGTCGGCGCTCTCCAAGGACCACCCCGCGGCCGAGGAAGTCC
>JBJOIF010000316.1:0-6528 GCA_046047335.1 Planctomycetota bacterium
CGCAGGTGCAGCACGGCGTCGCGGCCCGCACGGATCCGGCATCCCTGGTGCTCGCTCGGGAGGAAACCGCTGCCCCAGAACCGGGCGCTGAGGGCCTGCATGTTGCCGGCGCCTTGGGTGATCATCACGACGAACGCCGGGAGGTTGGCGTTCATGCTGCCGAGTCCGTAGCTCATCCAGCTGCCGAACGAGGCCCGCCCCGGCTGCTCGGACCCGGTCTGGAAGAAGGTGATCCCCGGCTCGTGGTTGATCGCCTGCGTGTGAAGCGAGTGGACCATGCAGAGCTCGCGGGCCACCGATCCGGTGTGGGGCAGCAGCTCCGAGAGCATGATGCCGTCCTGGCGGTTGGCGTGGCGCTCGAACCGGAAGATCGACGGCGCCACGGGGAACCGGTCTTGCCCGCTCGTCATGGTGGTGATGCGCTGGCCGTTGCGGACGGAGTCGGGAAGCTCCTGGTTGAACCGGGCCGCGAGCCCGGGCTTGTGGTCGAAGAGGTCGATCTGGCTCGGTGCACCCTCCATGTGCAGGTAAATGACCCGCTTGGCCCGAGGCGCGAAGTGCGGACCGACCGTGGGTGGCGCCGGAGCACCTGCTTCCGGAAGGACCGCTCCGTCCACGCCGCGCGGCATCGCGGCATGCGCGTGCCGGCCAAGCAGCCCGCCGAGGGCAAGCCCCCCCAGCCCAGCGCCGATCGATGCCGCGGCCTGGCCGAAGAAGCGCCGACGGGTGAGGTTCAGGAGGTACTCCTCCATCGGATCGGCGGCGCCGGGGCGTGGTCCGTGGTTCGGCATGGTCAGTCCTTCACGATGGCGGCGTCGCTGGCCAGGATGGCGTTGGCGATCATGGTCCAGGCGGCGAGCTCCTGCGGCGCGATGTCGCCGGCCCGTGGCGCCTGCCCCACCGCGAGCAGGCGTTCGGCATCGCCGGAACGGTCCGCGCTCCAGCGCTCGCGCTCGCCCCGCAACGCCTCAAGCAGCACCTCCAGGCGCTGTGCGTCGGCGGGCGCGGCGGTCAGGCGCATCCAGAGGCTCGCCATGCGCTCGGCATCGCCGCCGCCCTCGCCAAGGGTGCGCTCGGCCGCGACGCGCGCGGCCTCCACGAACTGCGGGTCGTTCCACAGGACGAGCGCCTGCAGCGGCGTGTTGGTGACGAACCGGCGCACCGTGCAGAATTCCCGGGTCGGCGCATCGAGCGCGAGCATCGACGGTGGCGGCGATGCTCGCTTCCAGTAGGTGTACAGGCTGCGCCTCCAGAGCCCGTCGCCTTGGTCAGGCGCGTACGTGCGGGTATTGCTCTGCGGCATGCTGGTCTCCTCCCAGAGACCGGCCGGCTGGTACGGCCGCGCGCTGGGGCCGCCCATCCGCTCCCGAAGCAGCCCCGCGGCGTACAGCGCCTGATCACGGATTTGCTCGGCCGCCAGGCGCTGCCTCGGGAACCACCCGAGCAGGCGCTGCTCGGGATCGGCTTCCGCCACGTCCGGGCGTCGGCGCGAAGACTGCCGATACGTGGCGCTGGTGACGATCTGCCGCACCAAGCGGCGGACGTCCCAGCCGTTGGCCCGGAAGTCAACCGCGAGCCAGTCGAGGAGCTCGGGGTGCGTCGGCCATTCGCCCTGCAACCCGAAGTCCTCGGAGGAGCGCACCAGCCCGCGACCGAAGAACTGCTCCCAGAAGCGATTCACCACCACGCGCGCCGTCAGCGGATTGCCCTCGCCGACCAGCCAACGGGCGAGGCCAAGCCGGTTGCGCGGTGCATCCGGGGGCAGCGCGCCGAGCACCGCCGGCACCTGCCGCTCCACTGGCCGATCCGGGTCGGCATGGTCGTACAGGCCACGCTTGAGGACGAAGGTGGGCGTCGGCTCGGCGCGCTCACGCATCACCATCGTGCGAGGGGCCTGTGCCTCATGGGCGGCCAGGGCGGCCTCCGCGTCGCGCATGGCCCGGTCGCGGGCACCGAACGACGTCGAGTGCGCCGCCCGCCACGCGTCGCGCGCGGCGACCGACTCCGCCCCGGCGGCGCCGGTCGGGCGCGCTCGGTCCGCCGGGAGCATCAGCGCCACCGCCTCTCGAGGGGTGCGCCCGGCCACCGGCAGTTCGCGGTGATAGAAGCCACCCGCGCCGCCCGTATTGACCACCTTGCAGGCCAAGAGGTTGCGACCGCGCCGCAGCGGCACCGTGATCCGCTCCTGGTCGGCAGCCACGCCTCGGTCGATCCGACGCTCGTGGACCAGACGACCGTTGACGAACACCTGCATCCCGTCGTCAGAACCGAGCGACAGTTCCATCGAGCACGGTTCCGCGCACCACACCTCGCGCGCCACGAACTCCGCATCGATGCCCTCGGCCAGCCGAACCGGCTGCGCCTCGAGGACGCCCGGCGCATGGCGCCACCGGAACTCGCCGCTCGACGCGCTGCCGAACACGCGCTGCAGGTCGATGGCCTCCGCCGCCTCGGGCCCGAACCGACCCTCGTAGCCCTCGGCTCCCGACGCCACCGGAAACGGTCCGCAGATGTACCACGCGCTCGATGCCGGAGGCAGCGCCGCCGCCGCCGCGGGGGTCACGACCCCAAGCCGCACCCGCACGCGACCGAGGGCATGCTGCGGGTACGGCGATCGGCTGACCAGCCGGACCCGCACCTCGGTGCCGCCAGGGAAGCCCACGGGCTCCTCGGTCACGAAGAGGGCCGTGCGTCCGCCCGCGGCGCGATGACCGTCCAGCGCCCACTCCCGGCCATCCGCGGCGAGCGCGTTGGTCACCCGATGGTCGCCGTCGGGTTGCTCGACGTCGGCCCATGCCCACGCCAGCGGCACCACCACCCGGCGGCTCGGGTCGTCCCGAGGCGACACCTCCACCTCGATCGACTCGAGCACGGCGTTTCCGTTGCCGGCACGACCCGGGCGATCCCCGTTGGCCGCGTCGGGGAGCGCCTCCACCAGGAGCGCTCGCCACCCGGACGCGGGCGTGTCAAGCACCAGCTGGTACTCGACGTCGGCCGGGTTGTCGCCGACGGCACGAACGCTGCCGTCTGCCATGGCCTCCAGGGTGACGCCCGCCGAGGCCTCGGCCGCGCGCAGCGCCGTGGGCACCCAGGTCACGGCCGAGCCGAGCGACTCGGCGAACGACGCGAATCCCGCCCGCTCACCGTCGTCCATCCGTTCGCGTTCCTCGCGTGCGGCGGCGGCGGCCAGACGGAGCACGTCGGCGCGCGCGCGGTGCTCCGGGGTCGGAACGTCGATGAACGGCTCGAGCGCGCGGTTCGCATCGGGCACCTGGCTGTAGATCCCAGGTTCGTCGTTCGAGTTGAAGAACGCCAGGAGCCCGTAGAAGTCCTCCTGGGTCACCGGATCGAACTTGTGGTCGTGGCAGCGCGCGCACTGCATGGTGAGCCCGAGGAACGCCGCACCGACGGTGGTGGCCCGATCCGCGGCGTACTCCAGCAAGTACTCGGCATCGATGGCCCCACCCTCATCGCTGGTCACGTGCGCGCGCAGGAAACCGGTGGCGATGCGCTGCGCGTCCGTGGCATCGGGCAGAAGATCGCCCGCCACCTGCTCGACCACGAACCGGTCGTAGGGCATGTTGTCGCGGAAGGCGGCGATCACCCAGTCGCGCCACAGCCACATCTGGCGCCCCGCATCCATGTGGATGCCGGAGGTGTCCGCGTAGCGCGCCACGTCCAGCCACGGCACGGCCATCCGCTCGGCGTAGCGGGTGCGGTACGGCTCCTCGGTGAGCAGGCGATCGACCAGACGCTCGTTGGCGTCGGGACGGGCGTCGGCGATGAACGCGTTCAGTTCCTGCGGCGTGGGAGGCAAGCCCGTGAGGTCCAGGTACACCCGCCGGCAGAGCGTGGCGCGGTCGGCCTCGGGGGATGGCGCGAATCCCGCCCTCACCAGGCCCGCATGCACGAAACGATCGATCGGGCTCGCGGACCACTCGGGATCTTCGGCGCCGGCCGCGTCGATCGCCACCGGTGGAACGAACGCCCAGTGCGGCTCGTACTCGGCGCCCTGGGCAATCCAGCGCGCGAGCAAGGCACGCTCCGCGGCGGTGAGCGCGTGCTTGCCACTCTCCGGCGGCGGCATGGTGCGGTCGGGATCGAGGTCGGCCGCGCGCTGGAGCAGCATTGACTCGCCCGGCCGGCCGGGAACGATCGCCGCCCCACCGGGACGGGGCGCGGTAGCGTCCGCGAACGAATCCAGGCGGAGCCCGGCCGCGCGATGCTCGCGGTCAGGACCGTGGCAGAGGAAGCATCGATCCGACAGGATCGGCCGCACGTCGCGCCCAAACCGCACGGGCTCGACTGCACCGCCGTCGAGGGACACCGAGGCATGCCGGGGCAGCCCGGCTGGCGTGCGTCCCGGACGAGGGGCCCCGACCACCGCCAGCCCGGTCGCGACGGTCGCGAGCAGGAGGGCGGCCGTCGCGGCTGGATTCAGCGGGACGCCTCCGTCTCGAGGTACGTGTACCCGGACAGTCCGGCCTCGTACGCCTTCAGGAGGCCCTGGCTCTCGGCCACCGTCATCTGCTTGTTGACCACGGCACGCTCGCACTCGCGGCGGATCTCGCCGAAGAGGCGGCTCAGGTCGTAGTGCACGTAGCTCAGCACGTCGCGGACGGCATCGCCCTCGATGATCTCGTCGATCCACCACCCGCCCTGCCCGTCAAGCTTGACGTGCGCCACGTGGGTGTCGCCGAAGAGGTTGTGCAGGTCGCCCAGCGTCTCCTGGTACGCGCCCACCAGGAACGCGCCGAGCAGGTAGTCCTCGCCGTCCTCGAAATCGTGAAGCTCGAGCCACTTGCGGACATCGCGGTCGTCGACGAACCGATCGACCTTGCCGTCGGAGTCGCAGGTCAGGTCGGCGATGGTGGCCTTGCGGGATGGCCGCTCGTCGAGCCGATGGATCGGCATGATCGGGAACAGTTGGTTGATCGCCCAGATGTCCGGAAGGCTCTGGAAGATCGACAGGTTGCAGAAGTAGGTGTCGCTGAGGGCATCCTCGAGGTCGCCGAGCTCCTCGGGCGCACGTTCCATGCGCCGCGCGATCTCGCGGATGCGGGCACACCCGGCCCAGAAGATGCTGTCGACCAGCGCGCGGTGCTCGAGCCCCATCAGGCCCACGCTGAAGAGCCGCAGTGCCTCGTCGCGGTCCTCAAGCAGGTCGTTGTAGTTCTCCACCAAGCGCCGCTCGCCGATCGTGCGGTACACATCGAAGATGTCGACGAGTGGCCTCGGGAGTTCCTCGCCGGGCGCAGGGTCAGGCAGCCGCTCCGGCACGGTGAACCGGTCGAGGCGGTTGGCGCCGAGCACGTCGAACACCAGCACGCTCTGCTGCGCCACCATCGCCCGGCCCGACTCGGTCACGATCGTCGGGTGCGCCACGTCCTCCTCGTCACAGACCGTCATGATCTTGTAGACGACGTTGGAGGCGTACTCCTGCAGCGTGTAGTTCATCGAGAACTCGGAGCTCGTGCGGCTGCCGTCGTAGTCGATGCCCAGGCCTCCGCCGATGTCGAGGTAGCGCATGCCTGCGCCGGCCTTCGCCAACTGCGTGTAGATCCGGGCCAGCTCGTTCACGCCCTGGTTGACCTGGCGAATGTCGTGGATCTGGCTGCCCATGTGGCAGTGCAGCAGTTGGAGGCAATCCTCCATGCCGTGGCTGCGCAGGATCGAGAGCACTTCCAGCACCTCGTTGATGCTGAGGCCAAACTTCGCCTTCATCCCGCTGGAGTGACGCCACCGGCCGGCGCCCTGCGCGGCCAGGTTGATGCGGACGCCGATGGTGGGACGCACCTGGTGCTGCGCGTAGAAGCGCAGGATCAGCTTCAACTCGGAGATGTTCTCGATGACCGGGATGATGTTCCGGCCGAGCTTGCGGGCGAGCGCCGTGAACTCGATGTAGCGCTCCTCCTTGAATCCGTTGCAGATGATCAGCCGGTCCGGCGAGTCGCTGGTCATGCCCATGACCGCCAAGAGCTCGGGCTTGCTGCCGGCCTCGAGCCCGAAGCCGAGGCCCTTGCCCGCGTCGCGGACTTCCTCGACGACGCGCCGCTGCTGGTTCACCTTCACGGGAAACACGCCCTGGTAGTCGGCGCGATAGCCATGCTCGACGATGGCGCCCTGGAACGCCTCGGCGATGTCGACGAGCCGCTGCCGCAGCAGGTCGCTGAAGTGGATGAGCAGCGGCGTCCGGAACCCGCGCTCGCGCATGCCCTCGACCACCTCGTGGAGATCGACCTCCATGTCGGGGCTGCGGTTGGGGCGGACCACCACATGCCCAGCCCCGTTGACGTCGAAGAATCCCTTGCCCCATTGGCGCACGCCGTACAGGGCGGCGGACTGCTCGACCCCCCACGCCGGATCGATGGTCCGTCCCGGGCGGGGGCGGGCGGCGGGAGCGGGGGATGCCGGGTCGGTGAGTGTGTCTGCCATCAGGGTGGTGGCCCGGGCGGGGCCGGGCGGAAGCCACGATGATAGGAGCGGCCGGAAAAAAGAAAAGGGAAATCGTCCCGGCTCAGGCGCCCC
>JBJOIF010000317.1:0-4929 GCA_046047335.1 Planctomycetota bacterium
ACGGGCCGCGGCCGCCAGTTCGCTCGCCCAGTGACGGAGATTGGCGGCGATGGCCGATGCTGCGCGCGACTCCTCCGGGAACGGCCTTGCATCGCTCGCCGAACGCAGCTGCGCGATCGAGCGCTCGAACGAGCGTCGCTGCGCGGCAAGCTGCGCGAAGCCGGCGCGAAGCGCATCGAGGTCGGCACGGGACGGATCGTCGGCGGCAAGTGCGGGGACCAGCGCTTCCAGCAGCGGAGCCTGCACGGCGGCCACGTCGCACAGCCCACCGAACGCCTCCAGACCCCGGCGGATCGCGGCGTCGTGGAGCGCCAGCGCCTCGGCATCGCGCGCCTGCACGGCCTCGAGCATCGCCTCGTACCGAGCGGCGTCGGCCGGATCGGAGGGGTCGATGCGCGACGTCCGGACGAAGCCGTCGCGCCCCGCGATGGCACCGATCCCCGCGAGCACCTCATCCACCTGGCGCGCCACTGCCGTCGGCGGGGAGGTCATGGTGACCGCCACCTGCCACCGCCCAGCGAGCGACTCGAGCGTCGCCCGGGTGGCCGGGGTCAGCGTGTATGCACGAGAGGCCGTCATGTCGACGGTGCGACGCAGCCGCGGCGCATCGAGCGCTCCGATCGCCGCGATGGCGGCCACCGCGGCGAGCGCCAGGCCAAATCCAACCCGACGCCCCGACGCCAGACGCGCCGGCAGGGCATCACGCGACGCAGCCACCACCGCTGCCAGCAGGAACCACGTGCAGACCGAAACGAAGTACGCGACGTTCCCCGTGTCGAACAACCCAAACTGGAAGTCATCGAGCCGCCGGAGCGGATCCGAGGCGAACGCCGCCGATGCCCACGTGGCCGGAAGCACCAGCGGTGCGCTCCGGGCGAGCGCCAACCACGCCAGCCAGAGGAACACCGTCAGCAGGTACGCGGCCACCTGGTTGCCGACCAGCGCGGACATGAGCACCCCGGACGCCAGGTACATCGCCCCCGCCAGCGCCAGCCCCAGCAGCCCGGTGCCGGCTTCGACCCAGTCCGGTGCGGCAAACCACTCCAGGGCGACCGACTGCGCCAGGAGCGGCACCGCCAGCGCGGCGACCAGGAGGGCCAGCGCCGCCATGAACTTGCCGACGATGATCGAAGCGATCCCCGCCGGCGATGCGACCAGCGAGGCCCACGTGCCGGCGCGCCGCTCCTCGACGACCGCACGCATCGAGAGCGCCGGTGCCGCAAGCAGGACGCCCCAACCGAGCGCGATCATCGTGCCGCGAAGCGTGGCCGGCGCTCCCGACCGGAACACCGCCACCGCGAAGACGGTGCCTGCCAGCAGCGCGAACGCGGCAGCCACGCTCCATCCGAGCGCCGATCCGAGCAGCACGCGAAGTTCCCGCCGCGCCACGGCCCGCATCGATCGAAGCTGCCCGGCGATGCTCATGGCTGCGGCTCCCCCGCGACGAGACGATGGAACACATCCTCGAGCGCCATCGGCGAGCGTTCGAGCCGACGCACCGGGATCGCGGCCGAGGCGAGCACGGAACCGATGCGTTCGCACACGTGGTCCACCTCGTCGGCCGCACGCACCTCCACTCGGTGGAGGAACCACCCGCGCTCGAGCCCCTCCGATCCCGACGCAACCACGCCATCGATCCCACGGATGGCCGCGGCTGCCTCCCGCCCACACTCGACAAGCACCACGGCGCCGCCCGTCCCACGCCGCCTCAGGTCCGCGATGGATCCCTGCGCCACCACCCGCCCGCCGGTGATGAGGACGGCGCGGTCGCACGATGCTTCCACCTCGGCCAGCACGTGGCTTGACAGCAGCACCGCGCAGTCCTGGCCCAGGCCCCTGACCAGCGCCCGAAAATCCAGCACCTGCGTGGGGTCGAGGCCGGACGTCGGCTCGTCGAGTACGAGGACGCGCGGCCGATGCACGAGCGCCGCGGCCAGCCCCACGCGCTGGCGGAACCCCTTCGACAACTGCCCGCACAGGCGGCGGCGAACGCCCAAGACGTTGCACCGGCCAAGCGCCTCATCGACGGCCGCGCGCCGAGCCACGCGCGGCACGCCGCACAGCTCTGCACGGAACCGCACGAACTCATCCACCGTGAGGTCCGGGTGAAGGGGGCTCTCCTCGGGCAGGTAACCGACCATCCGGCGTACCTCGGGGGCTCCCGGCCCCATCGGTAGGCCCCCGATCCTCACCTCGCCGGCGTCGGCCGCCATGGCACCCACGACCACGCGGATGGTGGTGCTCTTGCCGGCGCCGTTGGGGCCGAGGAACCCGCAGACCGAGCCGGGCGCCACCTCAAACGTCACGCCATCCACCGCGACGGTGCGGCCGAACCGCTTGACGATGCCGAGCACCTCGATCATGGCGTGGATGCGCCGCACGGCAGGATGCGGGCCTCGGTGATCGTACCCCTTCCGGCACGGGTACACTGCACCCAGCGCTCGGAACGCGATGTCACCGATGTCCCGACACGACCTCCATGGCGGCGACCCGGCCCTCCTCCTCGAGGAGATCGGGGACGGCATCGGGGTCGTCGACCGCACCGGCGAGTTGATCTGGATGAACGGACGGCTGGAGGCTCTCGATCCGGAGGCGATGCGCCGCTTCTGCGACTGCTGCCGCGCCGTGCTCACCGAACTCGCACTGGACGGCACCGACCGGCGCACGCATCTGCGCACGTTCCGCTCCGGCGAACGCACCTGGGAAGCGGCCATCACCCCGCTCTCTCCGGGGGGCGCGCCGGGCCAAGTGCCCGAACGGGCGGTGGGCGTCCTGCATGACGTGTCCACGCGCCAGCGCATCCTCGACCGAGTCGACGCGATCGACGCGTTCGGTGCCGATCTCCTCAACCTGGACGCCAAGAACCTCGGCCCGCTCAGCGCGGCCGAACGCCTACGGCTGATCGAGGGCAAGGTGGTCGACGGGATGGACCGCCTGTTCGGCGCCCGCGAGTTCGAGGTCCGGCTGCTGGATGCATCCACGCACCGCCTGGAGCTGGTGATGAGCCGGGGCATCGAGCCCCTGCCCCCGGGCCGGTTCATCCACGCGGCGCCCGAAGGCAACGGGATCTCCGGCCGCGTGGCCTCCAGCGGCGAATCGCACCTCTGCACGGACGTGACCACCGACCCCGCCTACCTCCCGGGCCTGTCTGGTGCGCGCAGCAGCATGACCGTGCCGCTCTTCTTCAACGAGCGCGTGGTGGGCGTACTGAACGCCGAGAGCCGGACGCCCGAGCGCTGGGACGAGGAAGACCTCCTCTGCCTCGAGCTGATGGGCCGCTACGTAGCCATGGCGCTCAACATCCTCGACATGCTGGTGGTCGAGCGCTACACGACCAACCAGCGCGTCAGCGGCACGCTTCGCGAGGAGATCGCCGCGCCAGTGTCCGCGCTGCACGCGGCGGTCGCCGAGCTGAAGCGCGATCCCGACGTGCCGCCCCAGGCCATTGCCGAGCTCGAGCGCGCGATTGCCTCCGTCGAGGCACGGGTCCGCGGTGCCACCGGCGGCCCGCAGACCGTGCTGGGGATGGATCGGACGGATCGGCAACGGGGCATCGATCGCGAGATCGCCGGCCGGCGCATCGCGGTCCTCGACGACGAGCCCGAGATCCGCGACTCGGTCGGCGCCGTGCTCGGCGAGGCCGGTGCGGCCATCGACCGGTTCGAGGACAGCGAGGCGGGGTGCGCCGCGATCGAGCGCGCCGCCGCCGATGGACATCCGTACGACGTGGTGATCAGCGATGTGCGCATGCCCGGCCGCAACGGGTACGAGGTCTTCCGGGTCGCCAAGGCCGCGGCCCCGCGCACCCAGGTCATCCTGATGACGGGGTTCGGGTACGACCCCAATCACTCCATCGTCCGCAGCACCCAGGAAGGCTTGCATTGCTTCCTGTTCAAGCCTTTCCAGGCGCAGCAGCTGGTCGACGAAGTCCGCAAGGCCTTGGCCGAGTGGAAGGGCGAGCGACCGATCGCCGAGCGCTGAGCGAGGGGCGCCGCCGACTCCGGTTCCGTCCGGACCTCACCCGCGGCGGCGCGCCACGAGCAGCCGCCAGAAGCCCTCGAAGTCCTTGCGGACCTCGGCGGCGCACAACCCGCGATTCGCATTCGCCGCCGCCAGCGCGTCCTCGCGCTGGCGGTGTCCTATCTCGCACAGCAGCGTGCCGCCCGGCGCCAGCCACTCATGCGCGCCCGCGATGAGCGGAGCCAGCACGTCCATCCCGGTCGGCCCGCCGGCAAGCGCGCTGCGCGGCTCATGGTCGCGGACGTTCGGCTCCATCTCGTCCCACTCGTCGTCGCGGACGTACGGCGGATTCGAGGCAAGCACGTGGAACGTGCCGCGTTCCTCGGTCCGCAACGGCGCGAACAGGTCCCCCACGCGCAGGTCCACGCGATCGGCCACGCGGTGCGCCGCGAGGTTGGTGCGCGCCAGCTCGAGTGCCGCCGGCACGACGTCGGTGGCGACCACGCGCACGTCGATCGGCGCCGGTCCCGGCTCACCCGGCTCCGCCCCCCGCCGCTGCCCTCGCAATGCGCCAGCAACGCATGTAGCGATGCAGCCCGTGCCGGTGCCGATCTCCAGCATCCGCACCGGCGACTCCCCGGTGGCGGCCGCCGCGCGCAGGGCCGCGACGGCCTCCTCCACCACGTGCTCCGTCGCCGGCCGCGGAATCAGGGTCGCCGGACCGACCGCGAATCGCTTGGACCAGAACCATGCCTCGCCCACCAGGTACTGCACCGGCTCGTGGCGCGCCGCGCGCAGCACCAGCGCGCGCAGGCGCTCGAGCTCGCCGGGCGCGGCCGGCCGATCGGCCTCCATGTAGAGCCGCATGCGTTCGCAGCCGAGCACGTGCCCGATCATCATCTCGGCACAGACGCGGGGACTGTCCACGCCCTTCGACGCCAGGTGGCCCTCGATCCACTGCACCAGGCG
>JBJOIF010000318.1:0-5629 GCA_046047335.1 Planctomycetota bacterium
CCGCTCTCGGAGTCGCGCGCCATCGTGGTCAAGGGCGCCCGCGAGAACAACCTGCGCTCGATCGACGCGGCCTTCCCGCTCGGCGGGCTCGTCTGCGTCACCGGCGTGTCCGGCAGCGGCAAGAGCACGCTCGTCACCGACATCCTGCTGAAGGCGGCGCAGCGGCACGTGCACGGCGCCAAGGCGGCGCCGGGCGCCCATGACCGCGTGAACGGACTCTCCGGCATCGAGCGCGTCGTCGAGGTGGACCAGAGCCCGATCGGCCGCACGCCGCGCTCGAACCCCGCGACCTACACGGGGATCTTCGACGAGATCCGCAAGCACTTCGCGAAGGTTCCCGAGGCGAAGATCCGGGGATACGAGCCCGGTCGCTTCAGCTTCAACGTCAAGGGCGGCCGGTGCGAGGCCTGCCAAGGCCAGGGCATGGTGAAGATCGAGATGCACTTCCTGCCGGACGTGTTCGTGGCCTGCGACGCGTGCAAGGGGGCGCGCTACAACCGCGAGACGCTCGAGATCCGCTTCAAGGGCAAGTCCATCGCCGAGGTACTTGACATGACGGTCGACGATGCCTTCGCCCACTTCGAGGCGTACCCCAAGGTGCACGGCATGCTCGGATGCCTGCGCGACGTTGGGTTGGGGTACATGCAGCTTGGGCAAGCAAGCACCACGCTCTCGGGTGGCGAGGCGCAGCGGATCAAGCTGGCCACCGAGCTCGGGAATATGTCGAGTGCGAACACCCTCTACGTGCTCGACGAACCCACCACCGGCCTGCACTTCGCCGACGTCGAGCGCCTGCTCTCGGTGCTGCAGCGGCTGGCGGATGCCGGGCACACCCTGATCGTCATCGAGCACAGCCTCGACGTCGTCAAGTGCGCCGACTGGATCGTCGACCTGGGGCCCGAGGGCGGCGAGCGCGGTGGCACCGTGGTGGCCAGCGGCACGCCCGAGGACGTGGCGAACCACCCGTCCTCGCACACGGGGCGCTACCTGAAGCCGATCCTCGCGCGCGCAGCGGACGCCCGACCGCGCGGCGCCGCTACACGCGCTGCAGCTTCGCGTACTCCAGCACCAGGGTCTTCACGCCCACGGTCTGGAACGCGACGCGTGCGCTCGTGACGCTGCCGCGCGGCAGGATGGCCTGCACCGTGCCCACCCCGAACAGCGGATGGCGCACCAGGCAGCCGACCGGGAATTGCGCGCCCAGCCCGCGTGGCCGCGCCGGCTCGAACTCGTCGACCCACGGCGCATCCACCGCATCGTCGTCGCCGCCGCCATCGCCGTCACTGCCGTCGAGCCATCCGGGGCGGAGGTCCTGCCGCTCAACGTCTTCTTCGGGGAGTTCGCGGAGGAATGCGCTCTCCATCGCGCCCATCCGCATCCCGCGCACCGTGCGGGCCGCCGCGTGCGTCATGAGCAACCGTCGCTTGGCGCGGGTCATGCCCACGAAGCACAGCCGGCGCTCCTCCTCGATGTCCTCGCCGCCCTCGCGCGACCGCGCGTGCGGCAACAGCCCCTCCTCGCATCCGACCATGGCCACGAACCCGTACTCGAGCCCCTTGGCCGCATGCAGGGTCATCAGCGTCACTGCGCCCGCCTCGCTGTCCAGCGCATCCGAGTCGGCGACCAGGGCCACCGACTGCAGGAATCCCTGCAGGGCGCGCAGCAGCGTGGGGGCCGCCCCGGCCGGGTCCTCGGGGAGCTCGAAGTCCCCGGCCGCGCTGACCACTTCGTCGAGGTTCGCGCGCCGCTGGTCGAGCTCGTCGCCGTCGGTCCCGTCGGCGAACTCCCGCAGCCCGCTCTCCTCGAGGACCATCTCGGCGAACGCCGCCAGCGCGTCCGGCGAACCAGCCGGCAGCAGCTGCCGCCAGCGCACGACCATTCCGCGGAACTCGTCGACGCGCCGGGCCGTCCGCTCGGCGACCCCCGCCTCGCGGGCATGCGCCAGCGCGTCCAGGAGCCCGATGCCGCGCTCGCGCGCCAGCCGCTGCATCCGCTCGACGGAGGCATCCCCGATGCCGCGGGCGGGGACGTTGACGATCCGCGCGCACGCCACGTCGTCGGCGGGGTTCGCCGCCACGCGCAGGTAGGCCAACAGGTCCTTGACTTCCTTGCGCTCGTAGAACGCCGTGCCGCGCACGATCCGGTACGGGACCTCCGCACGGCGCAGCGCATCCTCGAGGACGCGGCTGAGCGCGTTCATCCGGTACAGCACGGCCATCTCGCGCCACGGGATGCCCTCGCGAGCAGCGTCCTGGACGGCACGTGCGACGTGCGCCGCCTCGGCGTGCTCGTCGGCCACGCGCACCACGCGCACGGGCTCACCCGGACCGAGGTTCGTGTAGAGCGGCTTCGCCCGCCGCCGCCGGTTGTGGCGGATCAGCCCGTCGGCCGCGGCCACCACGTGCCCGGTGGACCGGAAGTTCTCGCCGAGGGCCACCGTCCGCGCTCCGGGGAACGACTCCTCGAACTCGAGGATGTTGCGGATGTCGGCGCCGCGCCAACGGTAGATCGACTGGTCCGGGTCGCCGACCACGCAGATCTCGCGGTGGCCGCCGGCGATGTGCCGCGCAATCGCGAACTGCGCGCGGTTGGTGTCCTGGTACTCGTCGATCAGCACGTGCCGGTATCGGTCGGCGGCCGCCTGCCGTAGTGCCTCATTGGTGCCGAGCGACGTGGCCACGCGCATCAGCAGGTCATCGAAGTCGAGTGCACGGTGCCGGGCGAGCGTGGCCTCGTAGGCCTCGTAGGCCTTGGCGACCTGCCGCGAGGAGTAGTCGCCAGCCTGCTCGCGGAACGCCGCCGCGTCGAGCAGCTGGTTCTTCGCCGCGCTCACCTTGGAGAGCACCGCCGAAGGCTGGAAGTTCTTCTCGTCAAGCCCCGCCTCGGCCACGGCCGACTTCATCGCGCGCTTCTGGTCGTCGGCGTCGTAGATGCCGAAGTCCGGATCGACGCCGCACTCGAGCGCATGCCGACGGAGGAACATGGCGCAGAAGGCATGGAACGTGCTCACCACCAGGCCGCGCCGACCTCCCATCGACGGCGGGAGCATCGACTCCACGCGGTGCTTCATCTCGCCGGCCGCCTTGTTGGTGAACGTCAGGGCAAGCACCTGCCACGGTGCGACGCCGTGCGCCACCAGGAACGCGATGCGCCGCGTGATCACCCGCGTCTTGCCGGATCCGGGTCCGGCAAGCACGAGCAGCGGGCCACCCATGTGCTCGACCGCGGCGCGCTGGTCCTCGGTCAGTCCGTCGAGCAGCGACGCCGGATCGATGGCCGGCGGGGCCGCGGGGGCGTCGTGGGTGGGTTCGGGAAACAGCAAGCGCGGGAGCCTCCATGCAGCGCGGAACGAACCGAGTCTAGAAGACAGCCTCCGACATGCTGTCCACATCGCGTGGGCGGGTCAGGTGCGCCAGCTGCGATGGCTAAACCGTGTGCCATCAGCGACTTGCAGATCAAGGACCGAAAGTCCATAAAAACGACGACCCGAACCCTTGCACCCACAACCCATAGGGGTACCATGCTGCCCACACCCAAGCGTTAGTAGTCCTTGGGACCGCAGATCCTACCATACATTTACCGAACAGGTGGTGCGTAGGTGGGACGTGTGGCGAAGTCTCGGAAGTGAACGCCGGCCGCGGTTCGCCGGATGTCGTGAGTGATGTCTCGTCTGGCCAGGATGGCCGGTTTGCATGGGGTGGTTCCCCAAGGGGTCGGGCAATGAGCATTCTGTGCGACACGCAGATCCGCGACACCGTGCGGATCGTTCCCTTCGCCGACAACGCGAAGCGCCCGGGCACCGTCTCGTTCGGAGTCTCCAGCTACGGCTACGACGTCCGCGTGGGGACTCGCTTCAAGATCTTCACCAACGCCACGAGCGGCGGCACCGCCATCGTCGATCCCAAGGCCTTCGGCAACGACCTGTTCATCACCGTGGACACCGCGATCACCGGACGCGACCACGTGATCATCCCGCCGAACTCGTTCGCGCTCGCCGAGACCGTCGAGACAATCGAGGTGCCGCGCGACGTGCTCGCCATCTGCGTCGGCAAGAGCACGTACGCCCGATGCGGCATCATCGTCAACGTCACCCCCCTCGAGCCCGAGTGGCGCGGGAAGGTGACCATCGAGATCAGCAACACCACCCCCCTGCCCGCGAAGATCTACGCCAACGAGGGCATCGCCCAGATGATCTTCCTGAAGGCGCAGCACCCCTGCGCCGTCAGCTACGCGGACAAGGGCGGCAAGTACCAGGATCAGGCCGGCCTGACGCTCCCGCGCGTCGACGGCTTGCCCTTCGAAGACCCGACCACGCATTGACGCCACCGCCACGGCGCGGCCTTCCCCACCGAACGGGGAGCGCCGCGCCGTGTGCGCCGCCACCGACACTGACGCACTCCCAGGAAGGAACCCCGACACCATGCGCATCGCACGCCGCTTCACCACCGCAGGCAAGGACGTCTACGGCACGGTCGATTGGACCACCCGCTCCAGCCGCATCTCCAACTCCGACGGCAGCACCGTCTTCGAGATGAACGACGCCCAGGTCCCGTCCACGTGGAGCCAGTTGGCCACCGACATCGTGGTGAGCAAGTACTTCCGCAAGGCGGGCGTTCCGCAGGTGGGCAAGGACGGCAAGCCCGTGAAGGGGGCCGATGGCAAGCCCGTGCTTGGCCCGGAGCGCAGCGTGCGCCAGGTGGTGCACCGCCTCGCCGGCTGCTGGCGCCACTGGGGCGAGAAGCACGGCTACTTCACCTCGCGCAAGGACGCCGATGCGTTCTACGACGAGATGGCGTGGATGCTGCTGCACCAGGTGGCGGCGCCGAACAGCCCGCAGTGGTTCAACACCGGCCTCAACTACGCGTACGGCATCAGCGGTCCCGCCCAGGGCCACTGGATCGCCGACCACAAGACCGGCAAGGTCACGCTGGCGAAGGACGCGTACAGCCACCCGCAGCCTCACGCCTGCTTCATCCAGAGCGTCCGCGACGACCTGGTCGGCGAGGGCGGCATCATGGACCTGTGGACTCGCGAGGCACGGCTCTTCAAGTACGGCTCCGGCACCGGCACCAACTTCTCCGGCCTGCGCGGCGAGAACGAGCCGCTCTCGGGCGGTGGCCGCAGCTCGGGGCTGATGAGCTTCCTCAAGATCGGCGACCGCGCGGCGGGCGCCATCAAGTCGGGCGGCACCACGCGCCGCGCAGCCAAGATGGTCTGCCTCGACGTGAACCACCCCGACATCGAGGCCTTCGTCAACTGGAAGGTCCGCGAGGAGATCAAGGTGGCCGCGCTCGTCGAGGGCATGAAGCAGCTCGGCGCCGACCAGCGGGAGGTGGCGGAGCGCCTGAACCTGAAGCTCGACTACGACTTCAACGGCGAGTCCTACTACACGGTCAGCGGCCAGAACTCGAACAACTCGGTGCGCCTCTCCGATGAGTTCATGGACGCGGTCGAGCAGGACGGCGAGTGGCAGCTCGTGCGTCGCACCGACGGCAAGGTGGCCAAGACGCTGCGTGCGGCGGACCTCTGGTCGCAGATCAACGTGGCGGCGTGGCACTGCGCCGACCCCGGCGTGCAGTACGACAGCACCATCAACGCCTGGCACACCTGCCCCGAGGGCGGCCGCATC
>JBJOIF010000319.1:0-3035 GCA_046047335.1 Planctomycetota bacterium
GGAATCACCCGCGCCACGGCCTCTGGATACGCGGAGCATTCCTCCGTGAACACCCGGGCCGCCAGGGTCTCCGCGGTGTCCCCGGGCAGAACCGGGCACTCCCGCTGGAGAACGTGCGGCCCGTGGTCGTATCGGTCGTCGACCCAATGCACGGTGCACCCCGACCGGGTCCTGCCGGCGGCGATGACGGCTTGGTGGACGTGGTGGCCGTACATCCCTTGGCCACCGAACTCGGGAAGGAGCGCGGGGTGGATGTTCAGCGCCCGCCCGCGCCACGCGTCCACGCGAAACTTCCGCAGGTAGCCGCACAGGGCCACGAGCTCCACGCCGTGCGCGTGCAGGGCCCGGTCGATGCGGTCGTCGAACGTGGCCCTCGGCTCGGGGAGCACCACCTCCACCGGGATGCCCGCCGCCCGGCATCGCTCCACGGCGCCCGCATCGGGCCGGGTCACCACGCACACGGCGACCCGGGCGTCTGCGGCGCCGGCCGCGAACGCGCTGGCGAGGTTCGCGACGGTCCGCCCGCCGCCGGAGGCGAGCGCACCGATGCGCACCGGATCCCGGCCCGCGCCGGGTGCGGTCATCGGCAGGCGCCCGTCTGCCACATCAGGTACGACCACTGGTCCACGGCCTCGGCGATCCGCTTGTCGAGGGGCTTGCCGGCGCCGTGGCCCGCGTCGCGGTCGACGTACAGCAGGATCGGCTCGGCCGCCGCGTCGCTTGCGGTTCGCGCCTGCAGCAGGGCCGCCATCTTGCGCGCGTGCAGCGGGTGCACCCGCGAGTCGTTCTCGCCCGCGGTGAAGAGCATGGACGGGTACTTCGTGCCGGCCTTGGCGTTGTGGTACGGCGAGTACGCGCGCAGCCACGCGAACGCCGCCGGATCGGTGCTGGCGCCGTACTCGGGCACCCAGAACTTGGCGAGCAGGAAGTCCTGGTAGCGGAGCATGTCGCAGAGCGGGACGGCGCTGATCGCCGCCGTCCACAGTTCGGGGCGCTGCGTGACCGCCACGGCCGTGAGCAGTCCGCCGTTGGAGCCGCCCATCACCGCCAGGTGGGCCGGGGACGTGTACTTGTCGGCGACCAAACGCTCCGCCACGGCGTACAGGTCGTCGAACACGTTCTGCTTGCTGCCGAGCATGCCGGCGCGGTGCCACGACTCGCCGTACTCGCCGCCGCCCCGGAGGTTCGCCACCACGTAGATGCCGCCGCGCTCGAGGAACGGGACGATCGTCGGGATGAACTCGGGGGTCAGCGAGACGTTGAACCCGCCGTACCCGTACAGGACGCACGGGTTGCTCCCGTCCATCTTCAGTCCGCGGCGCATCACCACGAACGCGGGTACCTGCGTGCCGTCCTTGCTGGTGGCGCGCACCTGCGTGACCTCGATGTCGTCGAGCTTCGCGGGCACTTCCGGCTTGGCCCAGACCTCGGGCTTGTACGGCTTCCAGAAGAGGTCGCAGCGGTACACGGTCCGCGGGCTGTTGTAGCTCGCGAAGGAGAGGAACATCTCGGTGTGCTTGCGGTCGCAGCGCACCGCCACGGTACCGATGCCGGGCAACGGGATCTCCCCGACCTCCTTGCCGTCGTAGCGGAAGGTCTGCAGCACGTCGTGTGCGTCCTTCTGCCACGTGACCACGATCTCGTCCTTGCCGAAGGCCACGTCGCTGAGCACCGCGTCCTTGCGCTCAGGCACGATCACCTTCCATGCGGCCTCGGCCGGGTTGCCCAGGTCGACCGCCACCAGGCGGCCATTGGGGGCGTCGAGCGTCGTGGTCATGTACATCGTGTCGCCGACGATCTCCTGCGGGGTGAAGCGTGCGCCGCGGCCGACGGCCACGGGGATGCGGGCATCCTTGCCGTCGCGCATGGCGTCGAGCTTGGCCACCCAGAGGTCGTTCTCCGACCAGCCGCGGGTCACGCCCAGCACGACCCAGCGATCCTCACCGAAGATCGCGCCGAACGGCACCTCGGAGGGGCTCGCCTGCTTCAGGAAGACGGGATCGCGCTCGACGGGCTCACCGAGCTTGTGGAACGCGACGGCGCGGCTGTACGGGTCCTTGGGGTCGAGCAGCCGGCTGTACACGAAGCCGTCTCCCCAGCCGTTCCAGCCCCCGAAGCTGACCTTGCCCGGGATCTCGTCCGCGAGCGGGATCCACTTGCCCGACTCGAGCCGCAGCACCTTGAGCACGCTCATCTCGTCGCCGGCCTTGCTCGTGCCGTAGGCCATGCGCGACCCCTGCCACGTGGGCATCCACCAGTCCACGGAGGTGAGGCCGGTCGGATCGATGACGTTTGGGTCGATCACCACGCTGGCGCCCGCGTTGGGGCCGTCCTGGCGGACGTAGACCGCCGGCTGGTTCATCGTCCCGTCGCGCTGCGCGTAGAAGTAGCCGGGGCCGCGGATGATCGGTACGCCCCAGCTGGTGATCTGCATCAGCGGCTTGAGTTGTTCGGCGAGTGCGCCGCGGCACGGCAGCGGATCGAGCGTCGTGCGCAGGTGGGCGAGTTGCGCGTCGGTCCATGACTTCACCTCCGGCGAGTCCTTCTCCAGGGGCTCGAGCCAGCGGTAGTCATCGGTGACCGTGGTGCCGGCGTAGTCGTCGGTGACCGGAACGGCCGTGGTGGCGGGTGGGACAAGGGAGAGCGCCGCGGCGAGCAGGATGAGCATCGGGGCAGAATACGGCCCCCGTGGAAGGCAGCCGCGATGCCCCCATCGTCCGCGGCGGTCCCGTCCGCGCGTTCCGGCAGCGCCACCGGGTCAGGCCGGGATGCCCAGCAGCCGGCTCGGGAGTTCCGCACGGCGTCGCACGCCGAGCTTGGCGTAGATCCGCTTGCTGATGGTGGCCACCGTGTTCACCGAGACGCCGAGTTCGCGTGCCACCTCGGGC
The DNA here is from genome assembly GCA_046047335.1 of Planctomycetota bacterium. Taxonomy (GTDB): domain Bacteria; phylum Planctomycetota; class Phycisphaerae; order Phycisphaerales; family SM1A02; genus UBA966. The sequence goes on from JBJOIF010000319.1 coordinate 2,889, forward strand.
CGCGACATGCCGCGCGCCAGTTGGATGGCCACCTGGCGTTCGCGCGCCGACAGCAGGTGCATGCCGTTGGAGGACGCGGCCTCACGGGCCTCGTGGACGAGGTGGTGCGGGACCACCCGGACCTCCGGACGCGGCAGCGCCGGGGGA
>JBJOIF010000320.1:0-5917 GCA_046047335.1 Planctomycetota bacterium
TGCGGCATCTGCGTGACGAACTCGATGCCCGCGTGGTCTGCGAAGTGCGAGCGGACGACGTCGGCCCCGTGGCCCACCACCAGCACCACGGGCATGCAGCCCACGGCTCGCGAGGCATCCACCACCCACTCCACCATCGGCCGCCCGAGCGCGGGGTGCATGACCTTGGGCAGGTCGCTCTGCATGCGCGTGCCCTTGCCGGCGGCCAGGATGACCGCGCTGCAGGTTCGGGGATGTCCGGCGTGTGCGTTCGTCATGGGAAGTCCGTTGCGTGCGCGCTGCGTGCGGAAGGCGAGGAGGCGAGACGCTGGCCCGCTAGGATTCGAACCTAGACAAGCAGGACCAAAACCTGCTGTGCTACCGTTACACCACGGGCCAATTGCGTCGCTTCACGATGCGTCCGTCGGGCGCCTCCAGGGGTTCAACCACCAAGCCATCGGTCTGGCGCGGCGGGTACACCCTGGCCGCGGCACCCTCGAGGCTGGAGCAGGCGGTCATGCCGCAGTGCCTGCACCATGCGGCGCCAGGCATCATGCCAGTCGCCGACGGCCCATGTTGAGGGACGAATGATGATACCGATCGCGGCCGTGGGGCGCATCCCTCGGCCGTATCCTCACCCGCCATGCCCGACCTGACGTCGATCGACCCCGCCACTGGCGATGCCGTGGGCCGCGTGACGGCCGCCGAGCCCTCCGATATCGGACCGATCGTGGCCCGTGCGCGCGCCGCACAGCCCGGGTGGGCCGCGCTGACCCACCGCGAGCGTGCCGATCGCCTCCGCGCCGCCATCCCCGAGCTGCGTGCGGCGGCCGACGAGATCGGCACGCTCGTGAGCCGCGAGATGGGCAAGCCGCTCGCGGAGGGCAAGGGCGAGGCCAGCTACGCGGCCGACGGGCTGGCCGAGGAACTCGATGAGATCGTGGCCGCGCTGGAACCGCAGGAGCTCGAGGACCGGCGCACGCGCACGACGCTTCACCACGACCCGTTCGGCGTGTGCGCGGCGATCACGCCGTGGAACTTCCCGGTGCTGATGCCGCAGCAGTCGGTGGTGCCGGCCCTGGTCGCGGGCAACGCGGTGGTGCTCAAGCCCAGCGAGGAGACACCGCTCTGCGCCCAGCGCTGGGCGGAGTGCCTCCAGGCGCACCTTCCGCCCGATGTCCTGCAGGTGGTGCACGGCGCCGGCGACGTGGGGCGCGCGCTGGTGCGTGCCGACGTGGACCTCATCGTCTTCACTGGCAGCCGCGCCACGGGCATCCGCATCATGCAGGACGCGGCCGAGGGTCTGAAGCGAGTGATCCTCGAGCTCGGCGGGAAGGACCCGCTGGTGGTGCTCGACGACGCCGACCTCGACGCCGCCGCGGCGTTCGCGGTGCGCAACAGTTTCCGTAACGCCGGCCAGGTGTGCGTGAGCACCGAGCGCATCTACGTGCACCGTGACGTGGCCGCGCCGTTCGTCGAGCGCGTGCTTGAGCGCACCACGGCGCTGGTGCAGGGAACCAGCACGGCGCCCGGTGTCGGTATCGGCCCCATGGTGAACGCCCGGCAGAAGGCCAAGGTGCTGCGGCAGGTCGAGGATGCGCGGCGGGCGGGCGCGCGGGTGCTGGCCGGCGGCACCGACCTTCCGGGGAACTTCGTCCCGCCCACGGTGCTCGTGGACGTCGATCATTCCATGGAGATCATGCGCGAGGAGACGTTCGGCCCCGTGGCGTGCATCATGCAGTTCGGGACGGACGACGAAGCCGTGCGGCTCGCCAATGACTCCCCGTACGGGCTGGGTGCCGCGGTGTTCGGGCGCGACACCGGGCGCGCCGAGGGCGTGGCCCGCCGGCTGACGGCGGGCATGGTGGGCGTCAACCAGGGCTGCGGCGGTGCGCAGGGCACGCCGTGGGTGGGGGCGCGCCAGTCCGGCATCGGCTTCCACAGCGGGCCCGCCGGGCACCGCCAGTTCGCCCAAGTCCGCGCCACCAGCCGGCCGCGCTGAATCCGCCATGGCGCGACCGATCACGCCCGAACTCGTGCTCACGGGGTACATGCGCGGGGCGTTCCCCATGTGCGAGCCGGGCACCGGGCGCGTCGAGTGGTTCACGTGCGACCCGCGCGCGCTGGTGCCGCTCGACGAGCGATTCGCGGTGGCGCGGTCGCTGCAGCGCGTGGTGCGCTCGGGTCGATTCCGCATCACCGTCGACCGCGCGTTCGGGCAGGTGATCGAACGGTGCGCCCGCGACCGCGCGGCCGACAACCGCAACTGGATCGGCCCCGAGATCGTGCGCAGCTACGTCGAGCTGCACGCCATGGGGTTCGCCCACTCGGTGGAGGCGTGGCGCGGCGACGAGCTGGTGGGTGGCCTCTACGGGGTGGCGCTGAAGGGCGCGTTCTTCGGCGAGAGCATGTTCCACGAGCCCGGCCCCGGCACCGACGCCAGCAAGGTGTGCCTGGTGCATCTGGTCGACCGGCTGCGCCGCGGCGGGTTCGTGCTGTGCGACAGCCAGTACGCCAACGAGCACATGCTTCGGTTCGGGACGTTCGAGGTGCCGGCGCGCGCTTACGCGTCGATGCTCGAGGACGCGATGGAGACCGACGCCCGCTGGGACGTCGAGGCCGACCCGTTGCAGGGCCGATGAGTGCGGGCCGACGCCTCCACCAGCCGACGCACGATGGCGTCGCGTCCGGCCGGAACCGCGCGCGTGCGGACGAACTCGCGCAGCGTCTGCGCGGGGTCGCGACCCGATCGGGGTCGATCCACAGGTGTGTCGAGTACGGCGGTCACGGCGGGCGAAGCATAGCCCGGGGGCGACCCGCGTCAAGGGATGGTGTCGTAAGTCCTGTTCTGGACTTGGGTTACTGGACCGCTCCGGGCGCCGCTGCGTTCAGACATTGAACAGGAAGTGGCACACGTCGCCATCCTGCATGACGTAGCCCTTGCCCTCGCTGCGCATGCGTCCGGCTTCCCGGATGCCCTTCTCGGTGCCGTGCTTCTCGAGGTCCGCGACGGCGTAAATCTCGGCGCGGATGAACCCCCGCTCGAAGTCCGTGTGGATGACGCCCGCGGCCTGCGGGGCGGTGGCGCCCTTGTGGACGGTCCACGCGCGCACTTCCTTGGGGCCGGCGGTGAAGTAACTCTGCAGGCCAAGCAGGTCGTAGGCGGCGCGCGCGACGGAGTGCAGGGCCGGCTCGGCCATGCCCAGGGCGGCCAGCATCTCGGCGCGGTCGGCCTCGCCAAGCTCCGCCAGTTCGCTCTCGATCTTCGCGCAGACCACCACCACCTTGCCGCCGTTCTCCTGCGCGTAGCCGCGCACCTTGGCCACCAGCGGTCCCTGACCAGTTGGGTCGGTGTCATCCACGTTGGCCACGAAGAGAACGGGCTTGGCGGTGATCATGCCGAGCGAGCGGAGCAGCCGCCGCTCCTCGTCGTCGAGCTGCAGGCTTCGGATCGGCTGGCCGGCATCCAAGCATGCCTTGCACTTGCCCAGGAGCGCGACCTTGGCGATGGCCTCCTTGTCGCCGCTGCGCGCCGTGCGCTGCGCCTTGTCCAGGATGTTCTCCACCACCTGCATGTCGGCGAGCATGAGCTCGGTCTCGATGGTGCCGATGTCGCGGATCGGGTCGACCGATCCCTCCACGTGGACGATGTCGGGATCCTCGAAGCACCGGACCACGTGCAGGATGGCGTCGACCTCGCGGATGTGGCTCAGGAACTTGTTGCCCAGCCCCTCACCTTCGCTCGCGCCGCGGACGATGCCGGCGATGTCGACGAGCCGGATGATCGCCGGGATCACCTTCTGGGTCTCGATGTGCTTCTGGATGGTGGCCAGCCGCGCGTCGGGCACCGTGATCACGCCGACGTTCGGCTCGATGGTGCAAAAGGGGTAGTTGGCCGCCTCGATTCCCGCCGCGGTGAGGGCGTTGAAGAGGGTGCTCTTTCCGACGTTCGGGAGGCCGACGATTCCTGCTTCCATGGGGGGAGGGATGGTACGCTTTCCCCTGCAGGCCGTCCTTCCACGGACGCGCGCGGCAGGACGCTGCGCGGCACCTGCGATGGCCCCTGGGTCAGGACGACCGATGGCCGGCGATCCGTCCGGATTCCCCTCTCCCCGCAGCACCGCCGTCTTCGAGCGGCGCATGATGCTGGTCGGCGTCGCCTGCGCCCTGGTGGTGGGGGCCATGGCCGCCCGTCTCTTCAGCCTGACGGTGGTCCAGGGTCCCGCCGAGCGCGCCGTGGCGGAGGCACGCCTCGACCGAAGCACGCTCCTGCCCACCGTGCGGGGCCGGATCGTGGACCGCAAGGGTCGCGTGCTCGCCGAGAGCGTGCCCAGCTGGGATCTCGCGATCTTCTATCCAGCCATCGACGGTTCATGGGCCGATGCGCGCGCGGTGAGCGAGGCGCGCTCCGCGGCAGGACGCACGACGTGGAGTCGCATGTCGCCCCTCGAGCGCGCCGCGGCCATCGACCTGCGCCGACGCGACCTCCGTGCCCGACTCGACGGCGTGCTCGCCGAGGCCGCCGTGCTCTCCGGCCTCCGCCCCGAGGAGCTGGTCGAGCGCATGGGCGAGGTTCGCACCCAGGTGCAGAAGAAGGCGAACGCCGTGTGGGAGTCGCGGCTTGAGTCCGACCGAGCGATCTACGGCGATGACGCCGAGGAGCGGTTTCAGGCGCGGCCAATCGCCGAGCAGAGCGAGGCGCATGCGGTGGCAACTCGACTCCCGTCGGCCGCCGCGTTCGCGCTGCGCAAGCTGGCCGACGCCAACCCCGGGATCCTGGAGGTGCAGGACAGCACGCGGCGCGTCTATCCCTGGGCCACCGCGCGCATCGACCTCGATCGCGGGTGGCTGCCGACGCCACTGCGCGGTGGGCGAGTGACGGTCGAGCTCGAGGGAGTGGCCGACCACGTCGTGGGTTCGGTGCGCGACGAGGTGTGGCGGCAGGACCTCGAGCGCCGCCCGTTCCGCACGGTGCTGTCCGACGGCACCGTGCACACGGACCTGGGCGGCTACCGCCCCGGTCGCGACATGGTGGGCGCGCGCGGGCTTGAGCGCACCTACGAGGACGAGCTGCGCGGCGAGCGCGGACGCCTGGTGCGGCGCCTCGACACGGGCGATGAGTCCCGCGCGGATCCCCGGCGCGGTACCGATCTCGAGTTGACGATCGACGTCCAGCTCCAGGCGCGCGTGCAGGCGCTCTTCGATCCCAAGGTGGGCCTCGCCCTCGCGCAGCAGTGGCACTACGGCTACGCCGACGGCAAGCCCAAGCCGATGCCGTTTGGCTACCACGCGCCGCTCAACGGCGCGGTGACGGTGATCGACATCGATTCCGGCGAGGTGTTGGCGATGGTGTCGTGGCCCACGGTGGCCGCGGGGGCCGCGATGGAGGCGTCCGAGCGCACCGCCAGGCTGCCCGCGGTCAATCGGGCGCTCGAGGCGCCGTACGCCCCGGGGTCGTTGGTGAAGCCCCTGGTCTACGTGAGCGCGGTGGGTGCCGGCGTGGTCCGGCCCGACGTGCAGATCGACTGCAACGGTCATTACTTTGCGGCGTCGGAGGCGTTTGGGCGCTGCTGGATCTACCGGTCGCAGTTCCAGTTCCTCACCCACAGCAAGCAGGTTGGCGGACCGCTCGGGGTGGAGCAGGCGGTGAGCCGAAGCTGCAACATCTTCTTCTACACGCTCGCGGAGCAGATGGGCCTGCCCACGCTCACCGACTGGTACCGGAAGTTCGGGCTCGGCGAACGCATCGATGTCGGCCTCGCCCGGATCGAGACCGTCGACGATCGGTCGGCGGCGGATGCGGATGCGGACGTCGACCCGGGCGCCGCCGACGCCGCGAGTGCGGTCCGGTGGATCGGCGAGCACCCGGGCATCCTGCCGTCGGAGCGGCAGCTTGGGGCGATCGCCGCGCGGGGCGACCGGATCCAGCCTGTGATTG
>JBJOIF010000321.1:0-7209 GCA_046047335.1 Planctomycetota bacterium
GAGCGGGAGGCCGGTTCGCCGTGGTGCTCGCGGTCAAGGGCGAAGATGCCTGGGTCACCCGCGGCGCGATGGACCACGGCGCGTGCAGCGTCCACCGCGCCGGTCTCGAATCCTGGTCGGCATTCTCCGCGGATCCGCCGCACGGCGACGTCTTCGTCGATCCGCACGCACCGGGGCGTTGGACCGATTTCCCTGGGGTGCATCGGGCCCGATGGGCGGCCGCGGCCTGCCTCCATGCCGCAGAGGCGGCGCGGCAGCGCGGAACCGCGCGTACGGCCATCCACGAGATGCTGCCGCTCTACCCCCGCGTGGCCGAGGCCGTCAGCCTGTGGGAGGCGCGGCACGGCGGTCCGCGGACCGGATAACAGCGCGTGGAGCGGACCAGCCCGCACGGATGCCCGGCTTTGTTGAGGGATCGCCGGGCTTGGCCTCAATGAGGTCGGGACACGTGCCGATCCCCGTGGGGCCATGAGCAATCGTCGAACTGCCCCCCGAACCGGCCGCCCGGAATCCGAAGCATCGCTCGTCGAGCGCTGCGCCCGGCTGGAGCGACTGCTGGCGATCGCGCTCCACCGGCGTGCCGCCGCCCGCGAGGAACTGGTCCGGGCACGGGGCCGCCTGCGAACGGTGGGCGATGACTTCGTGGCGGCGTTCGAGGCGATCGATGCGCGCACCGATGCCGCGGTGGCGGCGGCGGAGCTGCGCGGGCGCCTGGCGGATGACCTCGATCTTGAGTCGGCGCTCACCGTGACGCTCGAACACCTGCTCGCACGATTTCGGCCGGCGAACGTCGCCATCTGGCTTTGCAACGGCCGCGGTGACCACGCGCTTGCCGCCTACGGCGCCGGCGACGTGCCGCGCATGCAGGCCGAGGCGACCGTGGCACTGCTTGCGCGTGAGGCGTGCCCGTCGCTCGGGAGCGAACCGCATGCGACCGTGTTCCCCGATGCCGCCGCGGCGATGGTGGCCCTGCCTCCCGGTGGAGGCGTGCTGCAGGGGCGAGCCATGGTGCTCGTGCCGATCGCCAATCGCGGCGAACGCTCGGGTGCCATGATGCTGCTGCAGGGCGCCAACGAGTGCCTCAGCCCCGCAGCCCCGGACGCCATGGCCGCCATCGGAGCGCTGCTGGGCGAACACATCGACCGGATCGGTCGCATCGTGATGCGGCGGTCACCGGCATGGCCGGGGATGGATGCGGATTGACCGAGCGGCTCAGGGTGCCTTCTGGGCACCCGGAGCCGCCAGCGTGGCCAGGATCGTCACCCCGCCAACGACGCGATCGCCAACCGCCACGCGCGTGGTGACGTCGGCAGGCCGGGGCAGGATCAGCTCCGTGGTTGAGCCGAACTTGATCATCCCGTAGCGCTTGCCGCGGATGGCCCGGGCTCCAATGGAGGTCGCGCACACGATGCGACGCGCGATGGCGCCGGAGATCTGGCGGATGCCCACGCACTCGCCGCTGGCAATCTTCAGCGTCACCACGTTCGACTCGTTGACCTTGGCGCTCTCGGCCGTGCGCGCGTCGAGGTACTTGCCCTCGGCATGGACGATGGCGTGCACGGTGCCGTCGCACGGGAAGCGGTTCACGTGCACGTCCAGCACGCTGAGGAAGATGCGGATGATCCGCGCCGGACCGCCGATCGCTGCGTGGTGCTCGACGTCGAGGATCGCCGAGACCCGGCCGTCTGCGGGGCTGACCATGTCGTTGGGGTTCGACGTAGCGGGCCGCCGGCCCAACGGGTCACGGAAGAACGCCACCAGCGCCAGCCACACGACGAACACCGGGGCGATGGCCCACGGGAAGCCTGTGAACCACGCTGCTGCAGCCGCTCCCGCCGAGATGGCGGTGATGATCGACCACTCCCTGATCCCGTAGCGCGTGAGCATCATGGCGCGCGATCAGCCGACGGCCTTGCCGATGCCGAAGCCGATGCCGCCCGCGAGGAGGACGCCACCGGCGATACCGCCAAGGACGATCATCCACTGCTCGGCGATCATGCGCGACACGTCGGCATAGTTGCCGAGGGAAATCTCGGTGACGGCCCAGCCCATACCGAACAGCGCGATGGCGGCAACGGCGAGTGCCCCGGCCGCAAAGCCTGAGAACTTGGGATCGCGTGCCTCGGCCAGCGCCTGCGCGCCGAAGGCCATGGTGGTGGCGGTCCCGACCGTCACCGGCGCCGCCGCCTCGCCCCCATCGGCTTCGCCGCCAAAGAGCTCGCCGGCTTCCTCGGGGAGCACCACGGCGTCGTCGCCGCCCATGCTCTCCTCGATCATCTGCGCACCAAAGAAGCTCTCTTCGCTGCTGATGTCGAGCAGGCCGCTGCCGCCGCCCACCGTCTCGAGGGTGCCACCATCGCCCGAGAAGGCCATGGAGTCGCCTGCGGCGCTGCCGGCGCGCGATCCCGCACCGCTTCGCGCGGCCGGGCCGTCCATCATCATGCTCTCGCCGCTGGTGTCGGCCAGGCCCATGGCGCTGCCGCCGGAGCTCGCCGCCGCCTGGGGCGCGGCCTTCGGGGCCGGTGCCGGAGCGGGTTCGTCGTCGGCCAGCATCAGGTCATCGAGCGCCATGGAATCGTCGGCGCCGCTGGCGGCCATCACCGGGGCCGAATCCGCCAGCCGCATGTCGTCGTCGTCCGCAAGGGACAGGTCGTCGTCGCCCAGGGAGAGGCCGGCGCCGAGGTCGGCACCCAGCGAACCCTCGTCGCCGAGGCTCAACTCGTCGCCGAAGCTGAGGGCATCGGTTGCCTCCGGGGCGGGCCGGGAGGCGGGGGCCGGCGCGCCGGAGGTGCTGTCATCCAATCGGAGTTCGTCCAGCTCGCTGAGGCTGCTTCCGCCGGCGCCGATCTCCAGGTTGTCGAGGCTGAAGGTGCCCGATCCATCCTCGTTGGCCAGCTGGTCCACGGCGGACCGGCGGAACAAGGTCTCGCCCTTGTCCTGCAGGTCCTGCAGGAGGCCGTTGCGGGCCATGGCCATGACCTCGTCCGGGGACTTGCGGAGCTTCTCGGCGGCTTCCTCGAGCGTGTAGAACAGCTTGGCCATGGGGGATCTTCCAGAAGGTGCTGATCCCGACCTCCGGGGAGGTCGGTCCCTGCCCTGAGATGAAGGGAGGGGGAGACTCGTACGCTACCCGGGTCCCCGCCAATGCGGCAAGCGGCGCGGGCGCCCCGGATGATCCGCACGACCGCCTCCCCAGGTTCCGAATCGCCGTTTCCGCCCTCCCAGGCCTTGGCGGGCGCATTGGAGGCGTGGTTTCCGCGGGTGCAGCGGGACCTGCCCTGGCGTCGGGAGCGATCGGGTTACTCGGCCCTCGTCAGCGAGGTCATGCTGCAGCAGACCCAGGTGTCGCGGGTGGTGCCGGCGTTCGAACGCTTCGTGCGGGCCTTTCCTGGCCCGCAGGCACTGGCCGATGCCTCCGAGGAATCGGTCCTCGCCGCCTGGCAGGGGCTTGGTTACTACCGCCGGGCCCGGCTCCTCCAGCGGGCCGCCCGAGCCATCTGCGATCGGCACGGGGGGCAGGTGCCTCGCTCTGCCGTTGATCTTGCCGCGCTTCCCGGGATCGGCCGGTACACGGCGGGCGCGATCGCCAGCATCGCCTTCGGTGAGCGGACACCGATCGTCGACGGCAACGTCCTCCGCGTGACCTTGCGCGTTGCCGGTCGCGCGGGCCGGACCGGAGCGGCGGTGGACGAGCGTTGGGCGTGGCAGCAGGCCGAGGCCCTGGTCGGTGCCGCCGACGATCCCGCGATCCTCAACGAGGCGCTGATGGAGCTCGGCGCCACCGTATGCACGCCCCGAGCCCCGCGGTGCGGCGAGTGCCCCTGGGCATCATGCTGCAAGGCGCGGGAGAGTGGCACGCAGGAGTCCATCCCTGCGCCGCGCGTGGCCGCCTCGCGCAAGGTCATCCGCTGCGTGGCGTTGGTGGCACTCACCGCCGACGGAGTGCTTCTGGAGGAGCGCCCGGCGTCCGGCCTCTGGGCAGGGATGTTCCAGCCGCCCACGTTGGAGGGATCGGATCATGCCGCGGACGAGGAACTCGTCGCCCAATGGGGGATCGCTCCCGCCGAGGTCGATCGGTTCACCCACGTCACTTCCCACCGTTCCGTGGAGTTCTCCGTCCGCATGGCGCCTGAAGGATGGGCGCCGCCTGTCCGCGGAGGGTGGAGGTCGGTGCCGGCGGATCGGTTGGCGGAACTTCCGCTCTCCAACGCGGCGTGGCGCGCACTGTCCGTGCTCGGCGCGGGGATCAGCCCGCCGCCCTCGGCGCAGCGGATTCGGCGCGGTCCTCGCGCGCGCCGCCGCGGACCGTCGGATAGCTGATGCGGCCGTGGTAGATCGCGTTGAGGCTCTTGATGATCGAGTCCTCGACCACGCGCAGTTCACGAAGCGTGAGGGGGCTGTCGTCGAACTGGCCGTCCACGAGTCGCCGGTGGCTGAGATCGCGGACCAGTTGCTCGATGCGCGCGGGGGTCGGTTCGCTGAGCGTGCGCGACGCACTCTCCACGCAGTCGCAGAGCAGCAGCACCGCGGTCTCCTTGGTGGACGGCTTTGGACCCGGGTAGCGGAAGTCGGCTTCGTTGAGGTCGTCGTCCTGGGCCCGCTTGCGTGCCGCGTGGAAGAAGTACTCCATGAGGGTGGTGCCGTGGTGGCTCTCGATGAAGTGCCGGACCTGGCGGGGCAGCGCGAACTCGGCGGCCAGTTCCATGCCGTCCTTCACGTGCCCCACGATCACCAGCAGGCTCATGGCCGGGGAGAGCCGGTCGTGGCGATTGATCCCGGACTGGTTCTCGACGAAGTACTCCGGCTTGTTGGACTTCCCGACGTCGTGGTAGAGGGCGCCAACGTACGCGAGCAGCCCATTGGCCCCGATCGCCTCCGCCGCGGACTCGGCGATGTTCGCCACCTGCAGCGAGTGGTTCCACGTGCCTGGCGCACGGCGCTGGAGTTCGCGCAGGAGCGGCTGCTTCGGGTCCCGGAGCTCCACGAGCGTGAGCGCCGTGGGCCGACCCGACAGGCGTTCCACCGTGGGGAGGAGGCCGATCACCACGAAGCCCACGAACAGCCCGGTGACGACAGCGATCAGCGACTCGCCGAGGACGCGGACGAGGTCGTCGCTTCCGTCCATGCCCGACCGTCCATTCCCCAGGAGCGCCGCGGCCCCGGCCACGGCGGCTGCGGCGAGGGAGGCGTTCACCAGCGTGGAACGATGCCGGATCTCCCGCAGGAGCACCGCGTACACCGAGGCCGATGCCAACGCCACCAGCACCGTGGCGCCCACCGAACCGAGCGCGGCCCCGAGGAGCACCGTCTGCAGCAGGATCCCCAGCAGCGCCGGGCGAAGCCCGAACGCGACCGTGACGATGGCGGCCGCAAGCATGGCCCCGCCGATGGCGCCGAAGGACACGGCGCGCGGATACGACACGGCAAGCAGCGCTGCCGCCAAGGCGGGCACGAGCGCCAGCGCCATGAAGGTCGCGAGTCGACGCCACGATCGGAAGATCTCGGGCTCGTGCACCGACAGGAACATTCCGCCGAGGAGGGCAAGGGCGGCGGTGAGCGCGGCCATGGCCGCCGTGCGGACGGCGCCGGTGGACCACGTCCGTGTGGCCATGTACCGGCCATGCTCGGCATGAAGCCGAGCGACCTGCTCCTCGGTGACCACGTCTCCGGCCACCATCACGGCCTCGCCGCGCGGGTGGACGAGTTCGACCGGTGGCGTCGCTTCCACGGCGCGGCGCACGGCGTCGGCGGTGGCGGCAGGATCGAAGGTGATGGTGGCGCGTGGGTCGTCCAGGAGCGGACCGATGGCGGCGCGAGCCAGATCGGATGGGAATCCCGCGGCTTCCGCCTCGGCCTCAAGCCTGCTTCGCATGGCCGCGGGGTCGTCGGCGCGCAGTCGGATGGCTTCGTTGGCGAGCGCCACGGCCGGTGCCACGGGTACCGCAGGTGCCGTTCCCGCCGCCGGATCGGCGTCGTCGGCCGGGGCTGATGCGGGAACGACCACGGTGCGTCGTGCCGCCAGCGTGTAGGCATCGAACTCCGCCGGGTCGACCACCGGGATCACCGTGGCCAGGCGCTCGATCAGTCGATCCGTCCACTCGGTCCATCGCCCGGACAGGTTCGTCTGCGCGCCCTCGCGGAGCATCGCGAACTCACGCTCATCGAGCGGGCAGGTGCCGGCATCGGCGTTGGTCAGGTCCGCCAGCGAGGTCGCTTCCGCCGCCAGCCGGGGAAGACCGGCGATCCGGCCTCGGATGCTGTCGAGGTAGGACGAGTTGGCCACGTAGATGCGTGGTGCCGCCTTGCGGGCTTCCTCTTGCTTGGCGGCGGTCGCCACGGGGTCGCTGTCGATGTACTCGACCCGGTTCACGCGGCTGCGCTCGGCGCGCGCCCCCGCATACTCGCGGGGCACGTCCTGCGTCCAGGCGACGATGCCGGTGGCGACGAGCACGAACCCGGCCAGCACGGCCACCGCGTACAGGTTCCGCTCCTCGCGCAGCCACGTCACGACCGGCGAGGTCTGGCGCGGCAACTTCCGGCGCACTCGAATGCGTCGGCCGGAACGGGCGGGGGAGTTGGAGCGGAGGGCCATGGACCGACGCGGCGCCGAAGGCGCAAGAAAGTCTATCGGTCATCTACCGCCCAACGTCCGACTGGTGGCACTACGATCCGTGGGCGGATGGTGAGCACTTCCACAGCATCGACGAAGCGCGCGGATTATTGGCTGGTGGTGGCCCTGGTCACCGCCACCATCGCTGGATGCCAGCTTCCTGATGCCGCCACCACGAACCGACGTGGGCCCGGAGACCAGTTCGCTCCGACCTTGGTCTTGGAAGGCGGATCGGCGCGCGACGCCATTCGCGCGATGCGGGCCCCGGCGGCGGGAGACACGCCACGTCCGCTCCTGACGGCGGAGGGCGGCGTGCGGTGGTCCGATGCTGAGATGGCCATCCGCAACGTCGCCGACCGTCGCTTCGTCGGTGTGGCTGGCATCGAACACTCCGACGCACGGGTGGTCGCGTCCACGGTGATGCCCGACGGGCAGTCGGGCTTCGTTGAGGCCATCCGGCTCAGCGACGGGCACGTGGAGTGCCGCGCGCGGCTGACGATGCTGGATCGCGCGCTCGACGCGGCCTTCGAGTCGGACTTCGCCACCGAGCTGCGCCGCCTGGGCCAGATCCCGCGTCCCCAGGAGTGACGCGCACGGCC
>JBJOIF010000322.1:0-5411 GCA_046047335.1 Planctomycetota bacterium
CAGCCGGCGATGGCGCGATGCCCAAGAGGACCGCGAACTGCTGCCCGACGTGCTCTTGATCGACGGCGGCCTCGGCCAGCTCAACGCGGCGCTCGAGGCGCTTGAGGCGTTTCCCGACCGACCGTCCATGGTCATCGGCCTGGCCAAGCGGGACGAACTCATCTACGTGCAGCGCGAGAGCGAGCCGATCCGCCTCGCCCGCAACAACGCCGGCCTCCGGCTGTGCCAAGCGATTCGAGACGAGGCGCACCGGTTCGCGCGCCGCTACCACCACATCCTGCGCCGCAACCGGACGCTCGGAACCGACGGCTGAGTGGGGCGGGCCGCCGCGCTCAGGCGGGGCTGGGCAGCGCGCCGCCCGCCGCGTCGCCCGCATCCGCGGCGTCCGGGGCGGGAAGAGCCGGCTTGGCGGAGGGCTTGGCCATCTCGGCGCCGAGGAGATCGGCCACGGTCGGCTTGGCCACCTTCTCGCCGCGCATCAGCCGCTCGACGTCGTCGCGCGAGAGCGTCTCGTGGCGCAGCAGCGCCTCGGCCACCGCGGAGACCTGGTCCCAGTGCTGGTCGATGGCGCGCGAAGCATCCGCGAACGCGGTGTCCGCCAGATGGCGGATCTCCTCATCGATGAGCCGAGCGGTGTCCGGCGAGTAGTCCTTCTCGGGGATGAACGCCTCGCGGTTGTCCTCGCCGCGGTAGCTGACGAAGCCCAGGCGGTCGCTCATGCCCCACTCGAGCACCATGGCGCGCGCGATGCGCGTCACCATCTTGATGTCCATCCCGGCGCCGCTGGACACGTCACCGGTCTTCTTGCTCTCGGCGATCCGGCCGGCGCAGAGGACCCGCATCGTGGCCTCGCAGTACTTGCGACCGTAGCCGTACCGATCCTTCTCGGGCAGGCTGAACGTGGTGCCCATCGCCTGGCCGCGCGGGATGATCGTCACCTTGTGCAGGGGATCGGCGTCCGACAGGAGGACCTGCAGCACCGCGTGGCCGGCCTCGTGGTACGCGGTGGCCACGCGTTCCTGTTCCTCGATGCGCTTGCTCTTCTTGGCGCGGCCCCAGCGGACCTTGTCGCGGGCCTCCTCGAGGTCCGCCATCTCGACGACCTCCTTGTCGGCCATGGTGGCGATGATGGCGGCCTCGTTGATCAGGGCCGCCAGGTCGGCGCCGCTGAACATCGGCGTGGCGCGCGCGAGCCGATCGAGGTCGACGTCGGGCGACATGCGCACCTTCTTGGCGTGCACGCCGAGGATCTGCCGGCGCCCCGCGAGGTCGGGCAGGCTCACCCCCACGACGCGGTCGAACCGCCCGGGCCGGGTGAGGGCGGGGTCCAGCACGTCCGCCCGGTTGGTGGCGGCGATGACGATGACGCCGTCGGCCGCGCCGAAACCGTCCATCTCCACCAGGATCGCGTTCAGGGTCTGCTCGCGCTCGTCATGTCCACCGGTGGTGAATCCACCGCCGCGGCGCCGGCCCACGGCATCGATCTCGTCAAGGAAAATGATGCACGGCGAGTTTTCCTTGGCCTGCTTGAACAGGTCGCGCACGCGGCTTGCGCCAACGCCCACGAACATCTCGACGAAGTCCGAGCCGGAGATTGAGAAGAACGGCACGTCTGCCTCGCCGGCGATAGCCTTGGCCAGCAGCGTCTTGCCGCAGCCGGGGGGGCCTTCCAGCAGCACGCCGCGCGGGATCCGTCCGCCAAGCTTCTGGAACCGCTTGGGGTTCTTGAGGAACTCGACGATCTCCGTGACCTCCTCCTTGGCTTCGTCGATACCGGCGACGTCGGCGAACGTGATGTTCACGCTCTCCTTGGTCTGCACGCGGTGGCGGCTCTTGCCGAAGCTGCCCAGCATGCCGCCGGGACCGCCGCCTGCGCCGCGCATCGACCGCGACAGGAAGAAGATCAGCAGGCCGAACAGGAGCAGCGGGCCGATGATCGTGAGAAATAGCTGTCCGAGGAACGAGCTTCCCACGTTCACCTCGTGGTCGATGCCCTCGCGGCGCAGCTCGCCGTAATAGGTGTCCGCCGCCCGCGGATCGATCGCCACCCGCACCGTCGTGGCGTTGCCCTTGTCGTCGGCGAGCCCGGGGACGGAACCGGGCTTGAGCCGCGCGATCGCCTGGGACTCCGTCATCTCGATCGGGCCCTGGATCTTGCCTTCCTTGGCAAAGGTCATGAGCTGGGGCCACGACACCTTGGTGCCCTGCGGGCCGCTGGAGGTGAGCACCACGTACACCAGGCCGGCAAGCGCCACCAGCATCACCCAGGTCATCGCGCCGGGCCGGCGCGGCGGCTGGGGCTGGCCCCGCTTGCCGTCCCCTCGGCCCTCGCTGGGGCGACCGTCGCCACGTCCATCGCCGTCGGCGAAGTGCGCGGCGGTGGGGGCAAGGCGGGCCTCGTGGGCGGGGTGGTGGCTCATGGGATCCCCAACGATACGCGCGCCGGGCGGGCGCGGGTCGGGGGGAGTCACCACTGGGACTGCATGTTGGCCACGATGTCCGTGGCCAGGTTCTGCACCACCGCGAACCGGCCGATTTCCGTGGGTTCCGCTGAGGGGCGGCTGGGCACGAACAGGGCGCTGGCGGTGAATCCGTTGCGCGCCACAATGGGCTTGCCGGTGCGCTGGTCGACCCACTCCCAGTCGATGGTGACCTCGTAGAGCACCTCTTCCGCCAGGCCGGTGCCCCGGCTCTTCGAGATCTCGCGCACGTTGCGGCGGCGAACGGTGCCGCGCAGCACCGTGTCGGCCCGCGCCTCCGAGGCGATCCGGTACGGCGTCATTGCCTGGATCTCCTTGATGACGGCCTCGGTGAGCTGCCCGTTCAGGGGACGGTCGTACGTATCGTTGCGGAAGACGTTGACCGCCACGGTGCGGTACTCCGCGGGGTAGCGGTTCCGGATCCCGTAGCCCGGGGTGCCGTCCACGGTGGGGGCGGAGTCGCATCCGGCGGCCGCAAGGGCAACCGCCCCCAGCGCAACCATCCCAAGCGCCGGCATCGCCCGCCGCGCGAGGCTCACGGCGTGGCTCCGGGTTGGGGGGAGGGCGCCGTCGGTGGCGTGGGCTCCGGCGTCGTGCTTGGCCCGGGCTCGGGCGGAACCTCCACGGGTCCCACTTCGGAGATGGAGGTCTCCTCGATCCGCTCGACGGGCATCGGACCGTCAACCTGCGCGCGACCCGATGCGGCCATCAGTTCGGCGCGAATGCCGGCGTAGTCGGGTGCGCTGCGTCGCACCACGTCGGGCAACCGGGCGAGCACGTCATCGATCACGCGCAGCGCCTGCAGCGTGGCCACCGACCGGGGGTACTTCTTGACCAGGGCTCGGATCTCGCGCTCGGCGCTGATCGGGTCGCCGGTCGTCCAGTACCAGTTGGCCGTGGTGAGCCGCTTGTCCGCCTCGCTCTCGTAGACGCGCAGGAGGATGGCTTCGGCGCCGATCTGTCGCGCCAGGAGCGGCTCGGTGGCCTGCAGTTCGCGGAGCTTCACGGCCGCCTCGCCCAGGCCCCGCGCATCGAACTGCGGCCCCTTGTATCCCGAGCAGTACGCGGCGATCAGGCGCAGGCGCGCCTTGTCGACGAACCGCGAACGCGGGTAGTTCTGCACGAAGAGGTCGTAGGCGTCCGCCGCCAGCTCCATGTCGCGGCGCTCGTAGTAGAAGTCGGCAAGCGCCATGCCCGCCTTCTCGGCGAGTGCGCTGCCGGGCAGGCGCTCCTGGATGCGGATCAGGATCTCCTGCGCGTCGTCGTCGGCGTTGACCACTCGGATCGTGCCCCAGAACTTCCGGCGTAGCCCCGCGACGTAGCGCTGGGCGATTCCATACTCGCGTTCGAGCGCCGGCACGAACGCCGCGCTGTAGGGGTAGCGGCGGGCGATGTCCTCGTAGTCGAAGAGCGCCTCGTACTCGTCGCCCAAGGCATCCTTGGCATCGCCCCGGATGAGGAGGGCTTCGGGGCGCAGGGGATCAAGTCCGAATCGCTCGAGCCATGCGTCGGCGAGCGCCTTGGCGCGCTTGGCCTCGCCGGTGGCGAGCGCGAGCCGGGCCATGCGCAGCACGGCGGCCGGCGAGCCGGGCGGAGGAGCATCCATCTCGCGCCAGCGATCGCTCTCATCCAGCTTGAACTCCTGCTGCGCGATTGCTGGCGCAGCGACGGCGAATGCCCAAGCCATCACGGCAGCGACCAACGTGCGGAAGGATGCGGGCAGGTGCCGCGGCATGGGCTGGATGCTAGCGTTGCAGCCGATGAAGGCCGCGGTCGTGCTCAACCCATCGTCTGGCCGCGGGCGCGCCATTCCCGCCGCGGACCGCGTCTGCCGCGCGCTCGCGCAGGCGGGCGTGGTGCCGGTGCGCGTGGCGATCGACGCCCCCGCCGAGGACATGCGAGTGGCATGCGAGGGCGCCCGGGCGGTGGTGGCGGTGGGAGGCGATGGCACGGTGCGCTCGATGGCGGCACGGCTGGCCGGCGGCGACGTGCCGTTGGCGATCGTGCCGACGGGCACGGAGAACCTGGCGGCGCGTGCGCTTGGGTTCCGGTGCTCCGTCCGGACGCTGGTGGGCGCGGTCGTGGACGGCGCCGTCCGGCGGATCGACCTTGGGGAGGCGTGCGTCGTGGGGCGCCCGCCGCACGTCTTCGTGGTGATGGCCTCGGTGGGCCTCGATGCGGACGTCGTGGCCGCGCTGGACGCCACGCGCGTGGGGCCCATCTCGCATCGCTCCTACGTGGCCCCGATCCTGCGCGTGGCGCGAGGGTGGTCGGGGCCGTGGATCGAGGTCGAGGCGGTGTGGCCGCCCGACCGTGAGGCGCCGGGCGGCCCGTCCGCCGGGTTCCACGGTGGTGTGCTGGTGGCGAACCTGCGGCAGTACGCGCTGGGGTTGAACCCGGCGCGCGATGCCGATGCGGCAGATGGGGCGCTCGACGCCGTGGCACTTCCGGCACGGGCCTGGCCCGAGGTGGTGGCCACGGCCGCTCGCTTGTTGGCGGGTCGGCCGATGCCGGTGCCGGATCGCCTGGGGCGGGCGGCCGCGTGGTCCGTTCGCCTGAGCCAGCCCGCCTGGGTGCAGGCCGACGGCGATCCTGTCCCGGGCGGCCCAGCCAGCGAGGTGCAGTTTCGGTGCATGGCCGGAGCCCTCCCGGTCGTGAGCATCGGCCGGGGGTGACCGAGGGCAATCTGCAGGAATTGCCGGAATCCGGCCGATGACGCCGGGGAGCCACGGATGGCCACCCCCCCGGACATCGTCCGCCGGCAGTTGGCGCGCGCTGCGCGCCGGCGTCGTGCCATTCGGGCGCGAGTGGCCGGCGTGGTGATGGCGGCAGGCATCGCCTGGGCGGCGAAGGCGGCGCAGGCCGGAGGGGAAGCGTTGCCGCTCGGTGCGCCCGTCCCCGCGCCCGCGGTGGGTGGCGGCGCCGGTGAGG
>JBJOIF010000323.1:0-4628 GCA_046047335.1 Planctomycetota bacterium
CGGCGCCGTCGCGGCGACCGGCATCGCCTCCAACGTGGCCGATGCCTACGAGCTTCCGCCATCGGCGCCGTTCCGCTTCGACCACACCTTCGACGAGACGACCGGCTACCGCACGCGCGCCGTGCTGACCCTGCCCCTCAAGTCATCGAGCGGCGACGTGATGGGCGTGCTCCAGTTGATCAACCCGGTGCCCGGTCCGGCGCATCCGATGACCTCGTTCGGCGAGGACGACGAGCTTCTCATGCGCCACTTCGCGGCGCTCGCGTCCATCGCGATGGAACGTGCCCGCCTCACGCGGTCCATCGTGATGCGCATGATCCGCAGCGTCGAGCTGCGTGACCCCCACGAGACGGCCGAGCATGCATCGCGCGTGGCCGCACTGAGCGTCGCCCTGTGGCAGGCGTGGGCTCGGGCGAACGACGTCCCGCACGACGAGATCGACCGGGGTTCCGACCGCCTGCACATCGCCGCCATGCTCCACGACGTGGGAAAGCTCGGGGTGAGCGATTCCATCCTGCGCAAGCCTGGAGCGCTGACCGCCGAGGAGATGACCGAGGTCCGCCGCCACGTGCTGCTGGGCGCGAGCCTTTTCGAGACGGTGCAGACCGAGTTCGATCGACACGCACGCGACGTGGCGCTCTACCACCACGCGTGGTGGGATGGCCGCGGCTATCCGACGATGGCCGAGGTGGACGCGCTGCGATCCACGAGCCCGGACGCTGCCGGACCCTCGCTCGTGCCGGCGGGGGCGGCGATCCCGCTCTTCGCGCGGATCGTGGCCATCGCCGACGTCTTCGACGCCCTGATCTCCAAGCGCTGCTACAAGGAGGCGTGGCCCATCCCCGCTGCACTGGAAGCGATCCGCGAAGGTGCGGGCAGCCAGTTCGACCCCGACCTCTGCGCACTGTTCCCGGCGGTGGTGGAGCGACTCGGCGCGCGGCTGCAACAGAGCGAAGCGGCCTGACCGCCCGGGGCCGGAGGTAGCCTTCCCGGCCTCGCCCGGATCTCGGGCTTCGCACGGAGGGCCCATGACGGCGGCATCGCTGATCGAAGCGCTCGGCGGACTGGGGATGTTTCTCCTCGGCATGGCCGTGATGACCGATGGACTCCGCGGCGCCGCCGGGCCGTCGCTCCGTCTCATGCTGGCTCGCGCGGCGCGGACCCCCGCGCGCGGCGTGGCCTGGGGTGCCTTGGTCACGCTGCTGGTGCAGTCCTCGAGCGCCACCACCATGACCACCATCGGGCTGGTGAGCGCCGGCATGCTCACCTTCCCCCAGGCGGTGGGCGTGATCTTCGGCGCAAACCTCGGCACCACGAGCACGGGATGGCTCGTGGCGTTCGTGGGGCTCAAGTTCTCCATCCAGCTCCTGGCACTGCCGCTCCTCTTCGCGGGAGCGCTGCTGCATGTCCTGGGCCGGGGCCGCATCATGGCGATCGGCGGCGCCGCCGCGGGCTTCGGGCTGCTGCTGGCCGGGCTGGGCGGGCTCCAGTCGGGCATGGCTGGCCTTTCCGCGCACGTCTCGCCGACGGATCTCCCGGCGGTCTCCGGCGGAACGTTCATCTCCAATGCGCTGGGCGTCCTCTCGCTGATCGCCGCGGGCGCAGCCATCACCACGGTGATGCAGTCCTCGAGCGCGGCCATGGCCACCACCCTCTCGGCGCTCGCCGCGGGCGCCATGGCCCCTGACCAGGCCGCGGCGCTCGTCATCGGACAGAACATCGGCACCACGTCAAGCGCCATCCTCGCCTCGATCGGTGCAACCACCGCTGCACGGCGCACCGCGCTGGCGCACGTCCTCTTCAACGTGATCACCGCCGCCGTGGCCGTGCCGCTCTTCCCCCTGGTGGCGTGGGCGGTCGACGGCGCCGCCGGCAACTGGCCACCGGTCGTGCTGATCGCGGCATTCCACACGGGGTACAACGTCCTCGGCATCTGCATCCTGCTCCCGGCGGTCGGCCCGTTCTCCCGGCTCGTCGAGCGGGCGGTGCCCGAGCGCGGTACCCGGCTCGCGGGTCGGCTGGACCGAAGCGTGCGCGACGTGCCGGCCGTGGCGGTCGAAGCGGCACGACGCACCGTGGCCGAGGTGCTCGTGACGATCGCCTCGCGCATCGCCGCCTCGCTGCGTGCGGGCGCCGCCCGCGTGCCTGAGAAGCTCCTCGACCCCGGCACGATCGACGATGCGCACTCCGCACTTCGCGAGACCCGAGGGTTCCTCGCGTCGCTGGGTGGCCCGATCGGTTCTGCCGTCGAGCGCGCACGCTTTGCCGGCACGTTGGATGCACTCGATCACGTGGAGCGACTCCTGACCAACGCACGAGAGATCACCGCCGGCGTGGATCTCGCCGGCAGCGTCCGCGCCATGGGCGCTCGTGACCAGTGCGTGGCCGCGCTCGAACTGGCTGCGGGTGTGACGGCACCGATCGCGCGCGCCGGCGAGCCGGGTGCCGACGGGTACCCCGATCCGAGCGTGCCGTGGCAGGCGCTGCGACGGCACGCGCAGGATGTGCACTCGACGGACCACCTGCACCGGCAGGAGACGCTCGCCGAACTGGCGGAACGCGGCGATGGATCGGCGGTCGACGCCGCGGTGCAGCGGATCGATGCCGTCCGGAGGATGGACCGGCTCGCCCACCACGCGCTGCGGGCAAGCGAGCGCCTCGTGCAGCCCGAGAACCATGGCGAATCCCCGATTCCCGCCGCGGAACCGTGACGATGCGGCGCGGTTTCCCGTACACTCTGGTCTCAACCCGCCGGTGACCTCAGCTCGGACACTTTGGTCCGACGACTCTCTGGGAATCAGCCGGCAGCGCAGGACCACGCATCGGAAGCGTGCCTCGCGCGCCACAGGCATTCCCGTCCCGGACACCGGTTACGCGAACCCGCCAAACTCAATCGTGACCCGCGGCATCCGAAGCCTGCCGGGGTCCTTGGAATCATGTTCTCGTGACGAACCCCGCTCCGGCCCCAAAGGCAACCTTCCGCTCGCTCGAACTCATCCCGTCGCTCCTCTCGGTCCTGGACGCCGAGGGCTACGCCCACCCGACCCCCATCCAGTCCAAGGCGATCCCGCCAGCACTGCACGGCAAGGATCTGCTGGGCATCGCGCAGACGGGGACGGGCAAGACCGCCGCATTCGCGCTCCCCATCCTGCAGCGCCTGACGCAGGGCGCGGGAGCCGCCAAGCCAGCGGCCGGCCGGCGCCCGCGCGTCCTCGTGCTGGCCCCCACCCGTGAGCTGGCCGCCCAGATCGGCGAGAGCTTCGCCACCTACGGACGCGGCACCGGCCTTCGCCACGCGGTCGTCTTCGGCGGCGTCGGCCAGAACCCGCAGGTCAAGGCCATCGCCGCAGGGATCGACGTGCTGGTGGCCACGCCCGGTCGCCTCCTTGACCTCATGGGTCAGCGGCTCGTGAGCCTGGCGGACGTCCAGGTCTTCGTCCTTGACGAGGCCGACCGGATGCTCGACATGGGGTTCATCCAGCCCATCCGGAAGATCGCGCAGCAGGTGCCCGCCCGTCGGCAGACCATGCTCTTCAGCGCCACCATGCCCAAGGAGATCCAGCACCTCGCTGACCAGCTGCTCCACGAACCGGTGCGTGTGGAAGTGACGCCGGTGGCCACCACCGTGGACCGCATCGAGCAACGGCTCTTCCACGTGGCCAAGGCCCAGAAGACGGCGCTGCTCGTGCACCTGCTCGGCGAGCCTGGTGTGGAACGCACCGTCGTGTTCACCAAGACCAAGCATGGCGCCGACCGCGTCGTGCGCAAGCTGGTCGGCGCAGGCATCCGCGCCGAGGCGATCCACGGCAACAAGGGGCAGAACCAGCGCGTGCGTGCGCTCGAGGCGTTCCGCAGCGGCAAGTCGCCGGTGCTCGTGGCCACCGACATCGCCGCGCGCGGCTTGGACATCGACGGCATCACGCACGTCTTCAACTTCGACCTGCCGATGGAGCCCGAGGCCTACGTGCACCGCATCGGTCGCACGGCACGCGCGGGGGCATCCGGCGTGGCCATCAGCTTCTGCGACGCCGAGGAGCGCGGGTTGCTGCGGGACATCGAGAAGACCATCCGACGCACGCTTGCCGTGGTCCAGACGCCGACCGGGTTGCCGGAGCCTCCGGCCGCGCCGCGTGCGTCCGAGCGTCCGGCACCGCAGGGGCGCGGCACCGGCGGCGGCAAGCGCCGTGCTGGCAAGGGTGGGCGACACGACCATGGGCGCCCCGAGCACACCCGCTCGGAAGCGGCTCCTGCACGGTCGGCGCCGGCGCCGACGCGATCGACGCCCGCGCCCGCGGCACCCGCCGCACGCGTCCAGCGCATGCGCGGCTGGGGACGCTGAGCGCCCCGCGGCACGACGGCGTGCGGAATGTTTCATGAGGACGCCTCGGCGTAGACCAATCGGTCTATGCCGAGGCGCCTTTGTATCGCCCGACCGGGGTACGAAACACGGATTCGTGGATCGGGTACCTTCCACGCTCGCACACCGCTCATGAAGGGCGGTACGAATCCGGGGGCGTGATGCAGCACAAGGTGGATATCCGGTCGGAAGAGGTGGCGCGGCTGTTGGCCGATCGTGTCGCCACGGCTGCATGGGAGGCGCTGCGGCAAGCCCGGAGCCCGATGTCCGC
>JBJOIF010000324.1:0-4778 GCA_046047335.1 Planctomycetota bacterium
GTGACGGGCGGCGCTGAGTCGAACCCGACCTATGCAACCTTGAACTACACCCTGGACAGCCTCACGTTCGTGCCCACCCCGGGCGCGCTCGCGCTGCTCGGCGTCGCCGGCCTGGCGCGCCGTCGCCGTCGGGACTGAGCGAACCCTCGTCACCATTTCCGTGCCGCCCATGCGCGGCACGACACGATCGCACCCCCTCGGCGCTCGCTCGCCGGGGGGGTCGTCCATTGACGATGTCGCATTCCGGCGTCGCGTGCTGCGGATCGGCCCGACGCCGCTCCGTCGGTGATGGAGCAGACTTCTCCCTGCACGACCGTGCCGAAACCCGAGAGGGCGTAGATGGGGTTCTCGGCGGCTCGGGCGACGGCAGCCATGGCGAACACCGGTGCGGCCAACGCCAACCCGGAGGCATGGGTGTCGTGAGCGTGTCGGTCCAATCGAAAATGCCGAAGACCGCGAGGTCTTCGGCATTCGAATGGGCGATACTGGATTCGAACCAGTGACCCCACGCGTGTGATGCGTGTGCTCTAGCCAGCTGAGCTAATCGCCCGCGAAGCGGGAGCGAGAAGTATACCCAATCCGCGCTCGCGCCTCGTGAATGACCGACTCCGGTTATCGCGTTGGAAAGTGGCACGGGCGTCGCCCCCATCCCCGCACGTCCGCGGCGCCGAGCACCTGGGTGATGATCACCCGCGGTTGGCGAGAGATCGGCAGATACGCTTCGCCCGGACACCGACCATGAAGGTCTCCAGCATCGAGAGCATCGTGAAGGCCCTGAACGATGCGAACGTGCCGTTCTTGGTGGTCGGAGGCCTTGCGGTTGTCGCGCACGGCTATGGGCGCTTGACGCAGGGCGTGGACCTCGTGATCCGGCTCGGGCCACGCGAGATCCGCGCGGCATGTTCGGCGCTCGCGTCGCTCGGCTACGCCCCGCGCGTGCCCGTCACCGAGGAGATGCTCGCGGACGGCGCGGTGCGCTCCGGGCCCCGGGCGTCGCCCCTCACCGCACCCCCGGGCGTCCATCCTCCGCGCCGGCGTACGTCATGAACCCCAGGTGCATCTGCGTGTGCGACAGGTTGATTCGGACCCACTGATCGTGGGTCAGCGGGCCGAGCCATGGGCTGGGGTGTGACATCCGCTCCCCGCGCTCAAGCCGGGCGAGTGCACGCCGCATCCGGGCCATGCCGTCCTCGAAGGTCACGCCCGGCCGCGGCAGGATTTCCTTGGCATCGGCCGGAAGCTTGATCCCCGGTCGCATCGGCGGTGCCTTCGGCGACAGGATGAGCGGCCGCATCAGTCGGCCCATCGCCCGCACGTACCACGGCAGCGTCGAGTTGCTGCCATCCAGCCCAGTCTCGAAGAGGATCGCGCAGTGGTCCAGGATCTCGCCCGAGTTCCAGTTGCCGGTCGTGCGCAGCGTGGCGTCTCGGTGAGCGGCGTCGATTCGGTCGAGCTCCTCGCGCAGGCACCCCAGGCAGCGGAATCGCAGCGATCGTCGTGGGGCGGTGGTGGTGTCGATCATCGTCATCTCCACGCGGCCACACCAAGGTTGCCCTCGTCCACGCGAACGTCGGGCGCGGGAACGCCTTCGGTGGCCAGAAGCTCATCGAGCCGCCGCGGATCACCAAGCACCGTGATGCTGCGGACGACCCCGGCCCCTCCGCCTTCGCCGTTGGCCACGCCGCGCGCGTGGCGCACGCGCACCGCCACCTCGGGCCACTCGATCCGGCGGTCGCGCTCCTCGGGCAGGTCCATCTCGTTGTCGAACTCGTCGGCCCAGCCAGCGATCACGAGGTCGCGGCGTCCGGAGTCCCAGCTGGCCGCCAGCGCCGGGCTGCCGCCCGCCACCACCAGCTCGTCGGCGGCCTGCAGGAGCGTCCGGTGCCGAGCCAAGAACTCCCATGGATTCTTGGCGGTCGCCAGGAGCGCCGTGGGATAAAGGAACGGGATCATCACGAGCATCGGCACCGGCGCCAGCGCCGTGCGCGCCACCCATCGCGCGGGGTCGTTGGCGCGCCAGCTCCACGCATCGAGGATCGCCCACATCGTGAGCGCCACGGCCAGCATCAGGAGTCGCGCGGTGCCGTGGGTCAGCCACAGGGCCGGCATCCCGAGCCGATCGGGCCCAACCACCGCCACCGCGGCGATCACCACCACCGCGACCCGAAGAATCCACCGCGCCACCGAGGCCGATGCACCGCCATCGCCGCCGTGGCGCGATCGCCATTGGGCCAGGCCGATCGCCACCAGCACCGCCACCGGCGCATACATCGGCAGCATGTAGGTGGCCAGCTTGCCGCTCGAGAGGGTCAGCGCCGCCAGCGGCACCAGCGCCCAGCACAGCGCAAACCGGACGCCGCTGCGCACCTGGGCCGGCGCGTCACGCAGCCCGGCCACGGCGCGCGGCCACGCGAGCGTCCACATCATGGCCCCCACCGGAAACAGCACCGCGTAGAACCACCACGGCTGCGGCTGCTGCGTCGGGTCCGGGTTGAGGGCCCGCCGCACGTGTTCCTTCATCACCAGGTACGACCAGAATCCCGGATTCGCCGACTCCACCGCCCAGGCGAAGGGTGCCAGCGTGACCAGGGCCGTCACGAGCGGGATCCACGGCATCCGCAGCATGTCGCGCCAGCGCCGCTCCCAAGCCAGGAACGCCAGCGCGGTGGCTCCGGGGATGGCGAAGGCGAGCAGTCCCTTGGCCAGGAACGCGAACCCCGCCGCCACGCCGGCCAACGCCAACCACCCGGATCGCGCGCGCCCGTGGGAGGTGCACGCGCCCAGGAACGCCGCATGCGTGCAGGCCACGAGCGCCGCGAAGGTGGGGTCGAGCGTTGCCACCGAACCCAGCACCATGGGTCCGATGGTGGTTGCCTGCACCAAGAATGCGGACGGGCCGAGGTCGCGGCGGCCGGTGGCCCGCACCGCCACCCACGCCGCCACCAGGCAGGTCACCCCGGTCGCCAGCACGCTCGGCAGGCGGATCGACCAGGCGTGTTCCCCGAATGCCCGGATCGACGCCGCCGTCAGCCAGTACACCAGCGGGGGCTTCTCGTAGAAGCGGAACCCGGCGAGCCGCGGCTGCAGCCAGTCGCCCGTCTCCACCATCTGCGCGGGGATGATGCCGTACCTGGCCTCGTCGGGCACCTGCATCGGCCGGACCAGCGACGCGATCGCCGTCACGGCCAGGAAGGCCGCCAGGGCGATCCACCAGCCCCTGCGCCCGCTCACTTCTGCTGGGCCGCCTGCTCGGCCTTCAGGCGCCGGACTGCCTCGTCGGTGGCCCGCTCCATCTGGTCCTGGGTCAGCTGCGGCCGCGACGCGGCGTCGTCCTTGGCCAGCTCGTCGCTGGCCTCCTTCATGCCCTTCTTGAACTCCGTGATCGTCTTGCCCACGCTGCGGCCGACGGACGGCAGGCGGCTTCCGAAGAGGAGGAGCCCGATCACTCCGATCACCACCAGTTCGGTGGTGCCGAGGCCGAAGATCGCGAGCAGGGCGGGGGCGACGGTCGTCATGGACTCGAGTGTAACGCGGAATTCTGCAATGAATTGTCGGCAAACGCCGACGATTCCGCGATGCACGGACGCATTGCGGTCGACCCGGTCTCGTTCTCGCCCTCGCCCTCTGGCTGGACCTCCTGGTCGGCGGTGAACGCCACCGCCACGCCGGCGGCCGCCTCCGCGCGGGCGACCCGGTCGGCCCGTCGCCTCGGCCGCGCCCGGACCGGGGCGGCGATCCTCGGGATGGCCACACTGGCGGCCGCATCGGCCATCGTGCTCGGCGGCTGCGACACCCCCAAGCAGCGCGTGGCGGAGCCCGATCCGGACTTCCAGCTTCCGGCCGGCGAGCATGGCCTGCGCAAGCTCGCCCCCGGCGAGTACCCCGACATGACGGCGGCCTTCAACGCCCGCGACGACGCCTTCCGGAAGGCGCTCGACCGCAGCATCGCCTGGTTCGGCACCAACACCAGCCGACAGGCCTACGACAGCGCGCAGTTGGGCCCGGTGGCGCAGGTGGTCGGCACGCACCGCCAGGGCGCGGCCACGGTCAACGCCTTCCGGCAGCTCCTGGACTCGAGCCGGGACGCGGCCGCCTTCCGTGATGCCGTCGCCGCGCACTTCGACGTGTGGCAGACCCGCGGCTACGACGACAAGGGCAAGGTGCTCTTCACTGGCTACTTCTCCCCTGAGATCAAGGCCAGCATGGAGCGGACCGAGGAGTACCGCTTCCCGCTGTACCGGATGCCCGCGGACCTCGTGAAGGATTCGGTCACCGGCGAGCCGCTTGGTCGACGCGCCGCCGATGGCGCCATCGTGCCGTGGCCGTCCCGCAAGGAGATCTTGTCCTCGGGGCAGCTGGCGGGCACCGAGCTCGTCTGGCTGTCCAGCGCGTTCGAGGTGTACGTCTGCGAAGTCAACGGCAGCGCCAAGCTGGTGCTCCCCGACAATTCCGTCAAGTACGTGGGCTACGCCGGAAAGACTGGCCGCCCGTACGTGGGGCTGGGCATGTCGCTCGTGGACGATGGCGTGATCACCCGCCGCGAGCGCACGCTCGACGGCATCGAACGCCTGTACCGGCGCGATCCCGAACTGGTGCAGCGATACATCGACCGCAACGAGAACATGGTGTTCTTCCAGATGTACGACGGCGCCAACTGGCCCGCTGGGTCGCTCGGCGTGCAGGTCACGCCGTTCGCGTCCGTCGCGACCGACAAGAAGATCTTCCCGCGTGGCCTCGTGATGCTGGTGGACACCGAGGTTGCCGACTTCGCGGGCCGG
>JBJOIF010000325.1:0-6076 GCA_046047335.1 Planctomycetota bacterium
CCGCTTGGTGGGGATGCAGCGGGACATTCGGGTCTTCCTGAAGGACACGACGTTCGAGATCTTTCGTTCGGCCGTGCAGGACGATGGCCTGGTGCCGGTTCCGCAGGGCACCGTAGCTCCCGCTCCGCGCGAGAGTTACCGCGCTGCGGAGCGACGCAAGAAGTAGGCGCGCAACGGGCAGAGTCGGTCCGGAGGCGCTAGACTCGGTCCCCCGAGGTCGACGTTGACGTCGCCGTCGCGAGTGACGATCCGGGGTGCAGCACGGAGCCCCTGGTGTCTCAACGTTCTCGGACTGTCGCCATCGTCGCCACCACCGCTGCCAGCGTGGTCGCTCGATGTTCGGCGTTGGCCTCCCAGGCGATCGTCGGGATCTACCTGTCCGAGGAAGAGGTAGGCACGTACGCGTTGGCCATCGGGATCGTGGGGGTGACGGGCTTGTGGCGCAGCGGCGGTTCTACCCTGGTGCTCCCTTCCATCAAGCCCGAAGAGTACGACCGTTGGGCCGGGGCGATGTTCTGGTGGGCGACCGCCTTCATGGGCTTCAGCGCCCTCCTGACCGTAGGCGCCGCCGGGCTGATCCCCTCACTTCCCGACACGATGGCGGCGTACCGCACCGGCGGCCTGCCCGTGGCCCTGCTCGTCATGGCGGTGCGACTTCTCCTGATGCCGGTCGCTGTGGTCGGACGGATGCGGGTGGCCGTGGAGCACCGCTTCGTACCGTTGGCGCGCGTGGACACCCTCAATGCGATCGCCCGCTTGGCGATCACGTGGTGGGTCGCCGCGGCCGGAGGAGGCGTCCTGGCCCTGGCCATCCCCTATGCGGCACAGGCGGCGGTCGACGCGATCGCCGCGGGACTGCTCGGGGGACTGCGGCGCGCTGACTTCCGCTGGCCCCGGATGCCACTCCGGGACATCGCCCGAATCATGGCTTGGCCCATCGCCGCCGCCATGATGATGTCGATGCGCGCCGACGTCAGCTTCCTGGTGATCGGGCTACTGATTCCGGCCGCCGCACTGGGCGCGTTCTACTTTGCCTTCCAGTTGGCCAACCAGCCCTCGATGCTTCTGGCTGGATCCCTGCAGAACGTGCTCGCACCGATCCTTGCCCGCGCGCGCGGCAACGCCGACGCGGAACGCGACGGTATCGAGCGCGTGTTCAACGCGTCCATGCTCTTCGTGCCCGTGGCGACATTGGCCACGGCCAACCTATTCCCGCCCGCCGAGCGATTGGTGTGGGGTGGGAAGTGGGCCGATGTCTCGACCGGGATGTACTTCCTCTGCATCGGGGCCACGTATGCGACCGTGACCGGACTCATGGTCGGCCCGCTCCTCGGCCTGCAACGGTTCAAGGCCGTCACCGGATTCGAGGCGTTCAAGATCTTCGGCACCATCGGCGGTGCGTTGGTGGGGGCAGGAGTGATCGCGGTCGCCGCCACGAGCGATCGCCCCGCGTCCACGATCACCCTGATGTGCGCGGCCGTCGGCATGACGATCGCCGTGACCTCTGTGATCCAGCTGGCATGGATCATGAACCGCTACCGAGTGGCCAAGAGCGCCACGTGGCGCGCCATGGCCTACGGCCCCACCCTCGCCATGCTCACCGCCCTTGCCTCGGACTCCATCGGCGACAGCATCATGGACTCCTTCGGGCTCCCCGGTGGGCGCTTGGGAGCGGCCATCGAACTCGCGGTGATCGGCACCGTGTACGCCGCGCTCACAATGCTCGCGATCCGCTTCACTGCCGAGAGCACGCTGCGCGAGACGGTCAAGATCCTGCCCGGGCCGGCGGCGCGCGTGCTCACGCGGATCTTCGGGCTGGGCTGACCGCGGACGAAACCCGCGCTCAACGCTTGGTGGGTGCGTACACCTGCAGATCCTCGCGAAGCGCGCGCTCGAGCTCCGGTGTGTCCGCGTGCGTGAGCGCCCGCTTGGCCACCTCGGCCGCCCGCGGCGCTTGACCCTCCAAGAACAGGACCCGCGCGAGGATCGCTCCGACCATGGCGTCCTTGCCCCCAAGGGCACGATCGGCCCCCTCGGCCGCCCGCAGCGCGAACGCCATGGCCTTGGCGTTGCCCGGCACGGTGTTGCAGATCGACCACGCCGCGCCCGCCGCCTGGCGCGCACTCGCCGGTGACGACAGGAATGCCTCGCCGATCGCGAGGGCCTGATCCACCTGGCCAGCCTCCACCATCAGGCTGAACCGCCGCCCGTCGCATTGCGCACGCTGGGCGGGCATGGCGCTCTGGCAAAGCGTCTCGAGCGCGGCCAGTGCATCCTGCGGCCGACCGGCCTTCGCCATGGACTCGATGCGCGCAAACTCGGCGTCCCAGAGGGCCTGCTGCTCCTGGATGCGCACCGCGGTGGCGATGTCCCACCGGCCCTCGACGACCTCGGGGACCACGTCCACCAGTTCGGCCGGCGCGCCGCGCCACTGCACCTTGCCGCCGCGGACCACGAAGGAAATCGGCAGGTTCGGGAAGGAGTTTGGGCCGAACACCGTCTGCAGCGCGTGCCGATTCGGATCGGCGGTGACGGCGAACCCGAGCTTCGGGGCCCACTCGGGGTCGTCCGCGAACGCTCGCACCGCGGACACCGGGTCCTCGTGCACCGTCACCACGGCGACCCGCTTGCCGAACCGCGCCGCCACCGCCGACATGCCGGGGAGCGCCCGACGGGCCGGCACGCTGCTGGTGTCCATGAACGTGACCACGTACGTGACGTCCGGGTCACGCAGCGACGGCATCCGGTCGCGCACGGCGGTCACCGAGAGGCCGGCCGGAAACGCATCGCCCATCGCCGGGCCATTGCCGACGCGGGCGGCGTGGGCGCCGACGCAACACCACGGCACGGCCGTACGTCCAACCGATGGTTCGACGAACGGGGACACCGCGACCGATGCAAGGCCAAGGACGAATGCCGGAGTGATCATTCCCCGAGTCTAGATGGCGAGCGTCAGGCGCCGCAGTTTGCCCACGCGCCCAGCAGCACACCCAGGTCGGTGCCGTCCACCACGCCGTCGGCATTGAGGTCGGCCGGCCCGGGCGCACCCCACCCTCCGAGCAAGAGCCCGAGGTCCGCACCGTCCACCGTGCCCGAGCAGTCGAGGTCGGCCGCGCAGCCAAGGTCGGTATCGATCGGCGTGATCCAATGGAACGATCCCCGCGCGGCGCCGGTCGCGGAGACGCTGTTGACGATCACCACTTCTTCCTGCATCGCCAGGTTCACCACGCCCACCACGGTACCGCCGGCGTACAGGACGTTGCCGTTCTCCAGGGGATACACGCCGCGTGGGCTGATGCCCGTGAGCGTGGGCCCGAGCGGCTTGTAATAGAAGGGGACGCCGGGCGCCGGATTGCCGTTGGCATCGAAGAAGTACAGCCCGTAGTCACCGCTGAAGGTCGCCACCACCACGCCGCCGCCGGGCATTGGCGAGACCTGCTGGGCAAAGAGCACGCCGCTGATGGTGGCGGCCGGATCGTGCCACACGCTCGTCGCCTGGCCGTCGGTGGAGACGAAATCCAGCGTGGTGGTGATGGAGCTCGCGCCGTTGGCCACGATGAACCCGCCCGCCACGGGCGCGAATCCCCAGATCCGGCGGAATGACGCCGGCCGTGCCACCTCGGTCAGCCCGGAACCATCGAGGGCCATCCGCCAGATGGCGTTGGCACCGCCGTCCGAGTTCTGCACGTCGTCGGAGCGGGTGAACCACACGGAGTCGCCAAGCACCCACACTTGCTGGGCATCGCAGATGCCATCGTCCTGGCCAGCGATGCGCCGTAGGAACGTGCCGCAGCGGCTGTACTCAAGGACACCGTCGATCGTCGAGCATCCAAGCGAGGTCCCGGGCTCGGCCATGATCAGGTTGCCGTTCGGCAGCTGCGCAATCGACCGGACTTGCCGCATGATGCCGTCGTTGGGGATGTAGTTGTCCGAAACCAGCGATCCGTCGACGGCGCTGAACGCCCAGACCTTGTCGGCCAGCGTGTCCGGCACCAGGAGCAGGCGGTCGGCCGAAGCCGTGGACGAGGCCACGGCGACGAGGGCGAGTGCCAAACCGGCGCTGGATCGGGGCGACATGCGCGCATTGTTGCCCGGCGGGTCCGTCCGGACAAGGCGGGCGGGGACATTCGGGGTAATGGCTCCGAAAAAAGTCAGTGATTCCCGGACCACCGCGGCGCGATCCCTACCGTGCAACGCGCAGGGAACACGCGGCTTGGCCGCAGGGAAATGCAACGATGACCGCATGCATGCATATGGGGGCCGCCGTGTTGGCGTCGGCCGGAGCGGTGAGCACGTCTGGCGCAGGACTGGTGGCGGGCGGATCGGGCGAGACGTCGGGATCCGCCGCCGAGTTCCGGCTCACCGAGATCCGCGTCGACCAGCAGGGCTCGGACACCGACGAGTACTTCGAGATCCACGGCGCACCGAGCGCATCGCTTGCCGGGGTGTGGTTCGTGGCGATCGGCGACAGCGGCACCGACCCGCACGGCGTCGTGGAGATGGCGGTGAACCTCTCGGCGTGGAGCCTCGGGTCCAACGGGTGCCTCGTGGCACGAGAGTCGTCCTTCGGCAGCACCGCATTCAACGACCGCAGCCTGTCGGTGCACCCGATGGCCACCGACGCGGTCATCGGCACCGGGGACTCGCTCAACTTCGAGAACTCCGACACCGTGACGTACCTCCTGGTGCGCGGCTTCACGGGATCGGCGGGCCTTGACCTCGACGCCGACAACGACGGCACCCTCGATCTCACGCCATGGGCGGAGCTGCTCGACGGCGTGGCGTTCGTTCGAAGCGGCAAGTCGGAACTGGCGTATGCCACGGATCGAGTGGGCCCGATCGCGTTGACGGCCACCGGAGGCATGCCGCCGCATGCGTGGCGCGATGCCTCGGGCTGGCAGGTGGGCGGGTACGCCACGTGGGAGTCGGACTCACCCGGCACGGTCAGCACGATCCCTGCACCGGCGGCGGCGCTGCTCGTGGCGGGTGCGGGCGTGGGCTTCGCGCGCCCAGGACGGCGTCGTGCGTGACCGTCCAGCGCATCACCGGGTCGGCATCGGCCGGGATCGCGCGCCGCATCACGGCGCAGGCCGCAGGGCATCCGCTTGGACGGCCCCGGCCTGCGCCGCAAGCAGCGGATCCAGAATCTCGAGCGTCCGCATGGCAAACCCCGTGGCATAGGCGAATCCGTAGCCGTAGAGCGGGTAGTCGAACCAACTGCCGTCGGCGTTCTGGTCGATCGCCATCTGCTCGGCAAGCCAACGCACCAAGACGTCGCGGCGCGGCCCGGCCGGTGCGGACTGCAGCGCCCGGGCCGCGTAGTAATGGCCGAAGAAGTAGTAGTAGCCCGAGTTGCGGTAGTACGCCTCGTGCGGGAAGACGCGTCCGCGGGCGATCTCGATGTAGTGGTGCTGCTCGCGCAGGATCTCCACGCCGCGCAGGAGTGCCTCGCCGTCGGCCCCGGCCACCGCCATCCGGTGAAGCGCCAGCGTGCAGACCTGGAGCCGGCCGCTTGCGCCCGCGGCACGGTTGTACTCGGCCGAGACGCCGAGCTGCGCATAGGTGCCGTACGCAAACGCTCCGGTCGGGATGCGCATGCGCTCGACACACCGCACGGCATCGGCCAACGTGCCCTCGGGCGCGGGAACGCCCTGCCCACCGGCATTCAGGAGTGCCTCGATGATGGCCGCCGTGTTGAAGCTGGTGCTCTCGTTGCCGCTTGGGTTCTGCCCGACGTGGTTGAAGTCGTAGTACGCCCACCCTCCCTCGGCGCTCTGCTCGCGACGCAGCACCAGCACCTCGCGCTCGAGGATCGAACGCCAGCGGGCATGGTGGCGTGCGAGTCCAGCATCCGCCAGAATCGCGGTCGCCAGTTCCACCAGATAGGTGTGCGACCAGACGCTGTAGAAGGTGTTGCCGCTGGCGCGACCCACCTCGCCCTGGGCGTCGAGCCAAGCCAAGCCGCGGTCGAGCGCGGCGGCCGCGCCCGGATCGGTGCGGGCGGGCGCGATGAGGGCCCAGCACACCAGGGCCGACGTGGCCGTGTGAAACGCGCGGTGGCTGGCTTGAGTGTCCA
>JBJOIF010000326.1:0-10798 GCA_046047335.1 Planctomycetota bacterium
TCGGCCGCGGCGGCCGCCGGCACCACCGGCGTCATGGTGGCCCAGATGTACGTGTCCGAGCTGGGTATCCCGGATTCTGGCCAATCGGCGGTCATCCGCTGGCGTGTCGGTGCCACCATCAAGAACGCCACCACCGGCGCCCTCAGCCAGGCCTACGGCGAGTTCTCCATCCCCTTCCCCCCGCCACCGCCGCCACCGGACACCGACGGCGACGGCATCGTGGATCCGAGCGACAACTGCCCGACGATCCCGAACCCGCTCCAGACCGACTGCAACCAGAACGGGATCGGCGACGCGTGCGAGGCCTTCGCCGACTGCAACGGCAACGGCATTCCGGACGAGTGCGAGATTGCCGCCGGCACCGCCGCCGACGTCGATGGCAACGGCATCCCCGACGAATGCAAGCCCGACTGCAACGGCAACAGCCTTCCGGATGGGTACGAGATCGCCATCGGCCTGGTGCGCGATTGTGATGCGGACGGCATCCCCGACACCTGCCAGGGCGCGGTGCTCTTTGCCGACGAGTCGCCGGACCTCGGCGCACCGTCCGGAGCCTCGGACGCCACCTACGCGTTCGGATCGCTGCCGGTGGCGCATGGCAACGTCACGCTCACCATCGACTTGGTCGGAGACCTGAACGGGACCACCGAGTTCGTGGACGTCTTTGTGGGGTCGCAGTCGGCCCGGCGCTTCTTCGTCACGGGAGGCAACGACTGCCCAAGCGTCCCCGACCGTGCGGTGATCACCCTCTCCGCTGAGGAGTTCAACGGCCTGCTCGGCAAGTCCGATGCCCTCGAGGTGCGCCTGGCGTACCCGGTCACGGTGGACCCCACCGAGTGCAAGGGCAGTGGAAGCACGGTGCTTGGCCTGTCGTACGTGGCCATCGGCCCCAAGGGCGACTGCGACGGCAACCGCGTGCTCGACATCTGCGACGTGGCGGCGGGCGCCCCCGACTGCAACGGCAACCGCGTCCCCGACTCGTGCGACATTGCCACGGGCCAGGAGCAGGATTGCGACGGCAACGGCGTGCCCGACGCCTGCCAGATCGCGCAGGATCCGTCGGTGGATTGCAACGGCAACGGCGTGCCCGACTCGTGTGACCTCGCTGCCGGCGCGACCGACTGCGACGGCAACGGCGTGATCGACTCGTGCCAGGTGGCCGCCGACCCGACGGTCGACTGCAACCAGAACGGCGTGCCGGACTCTTGCGATCTCGCTGCGGATCCGTCCATCGACTGCGACGGCAACGGCCGCATCGACAGCTGCGAGACCTTCGATGGCACGGCGATCGACTGCAACGGCAACCGCCGCCCCGATGCGTGCGACCTGGCCAGCGGCGCCAGTCCCGACATCGATGGCAACGGCGTCCCCGACGAATGCCAGACCGTGATGGTGCCAGTCACGTACCCCACCATCCAGGCGGCGATCGACGCAGCGCCCGAGGACGAGATGCGGATCATCCAGGTGTATCCCGGGACCTACAACGAGGCGATCGACTTCGTGGGCAAGCCCGTGATCGTGCGTGGCGCCGGAGCCGTCAAGACGGTGCTGGACGGCACTAGCCAGCTGTTCACCTCAGTGGTGCGGTTCTCCGGCGCGGAGCCGGCCATCGCCGCCCTTGAGGGCGTCACCGTGCGCGGCGGGCTGACGGGTACCCCGTTCCCGGGGGCACCGCAGTTCCTGTGCGGCGGCGGCTTGTTTGCCTTCAACAGCGGCGCCAGCGTCCGGGACTGCGTGTTCGAGCAGAACATCGCGACGTTCGGCGCCGGCGCGTACATGTGGCAGTCCACAGGATCCATCGAGCGCTGCGAGTTCCGCAACAACAACGCCGCTGCCGACGGCGGCGGAGCGCAGCTCTACCGTGGCAGCATCCGCATGGTGGATTGTGTGGTCGACGACAACTTCGCCAACAGCCGTGGCGGTGGGCTGCACGTGGTGGACGGCATCCACGCGATCATGCGCACGTCGGTGACCAACAACCGATGCGGCAACCTGGTCGGAGGCGTCTCGTGGGTGCCAGCGGGCAACCCGGCGGCGCAGCTGGTGATCGAGGACTCCGTGATCACGGGCAACTCGGCCATCGTGACCCAGGGTGGCATCGGGATCGTGCCCGACGGCGGTGGGATCAAGATCTCGCTCGAAGGCACCACCGTGTGCTCGAACCTTCCTCGACCGAACGTGTTCGGCCAGTGGATCGACCGTGGCGAGAACAACGTCTGCGACTGCCCGGGCGACTTCAACCAGGACGGCCTGATCGACGGCATCGATCTGGGGATCCTGCTGTCGGGCTGGGGCATCTGCCCACCGGGCGAGGAGTGCATCCAGGACCTCAACGACGACGGCGAGGTCAACGGAGCCGATCTTGGCGTGCTGCTGAGCGGCCGGTTCTTCTGCGACGGGTGAGCCGCGGGTCGTGCGCGACCGCCCCCGCACGGGGCGGGCACGTGGGACACTTCCCGCGTGCCCGCCCCGCTTGCCATCCCAGACCTCGAGTGGCGCGACGGAAGCGCGTGGTCGCGTGAGCATCGCGACGCCTACGCCTCCCGGGGCGGCGCGCGCGCCGAACGCGAGCACGTGTTCCTGCGCGGCAACGGCTTCGGGGCCGCAGGAGATGCCCACCCCGGGCGATGGGCGGGCACCGTGCGCTCCACGTGGGGCGAGCTCGGCTTCGGCGCGGGCATCGCCTTGGCGTGCGCCTGGGCCGGCTTTCGCCGGCACGCGCCCGCGGACGCGCAACTCGATTGGGTGAGTGTGGAGCATGCTCCGCTCGAGCCGGTCGACTTGGCGCGTGCGGCGCTGGCCGATCCGTCAATGGCGGAGCTGGAACCGCTGGTGCGCGCGGTGGCCGCGGCCCTGCCGCCGCGCGTCCCCGGCATCCACCGTCGGATCCTCGACGGCGGCCGGGTGCGATTGACGCTGCTCTTCGGGGACGTCCTCGACCACCTCGGCGATGTGCCGTTCGTGGCCGATGCCTGGTGCCTCGATGGATTCGCGCCGGCCCGGAACGAACGCATGTGGTCGGCCGAGGCGATCGCCCAGGTCGCGGCGCACTCCGGCCGGGGCACCACGCTCGCGACGTACGCGGCGGCATCGGCGGTGGGGGAACGGCTGTCCGCCGCCGGCTTCGTCGTGCGACGGCAGGATGGTGCACTCGGCAAGCGTGAGATGATCGCCGCGCAGTTCGTGCCGGAGGATGCCGCTGGCCCCCGGACCGCCCCTGCCTCGCGGCTCCGACCGTGGTTCCGCGTGCCGCCGCCGGTCGCCGGCGCGCGGCGCGCCGTGGTGATCGGTGCGGGACTGGCGGGGGCCACCGCGGCGCGGGCCCTCGCCGAGCGTGGCATGCACGTCCACGTGGTCGATGCGCGCGCCCCGGCCAACGGTGCCTCCGCTGCACCACGGGCGGTGCTGGCGCCGCACCTGGCGAACTGGCAGTCCCCGCAGGCCCGCGTGGTGGCGCACGCCTTCCTCCTCGCCCGTGCGACGATGGAGCGGATCGGTGCACCGATGGAGCGCTGTGGGCTGTTGCACCCGCTGCCGGCCGACGAGGACATGGCGCACCGCGCGACGCTCGCCGAATGGGGCTGGCCCGAAGGCTCGCTCGATGTGCTTGCCGCATCGCTGGCGACGCAGCGCGCGGGAACGCCGGTGGGCCGCGACGAGGAGCCGATGCCCGCGGTCCACGTGCCATGGGCCGCGGTCACCCGACCGGCGGAGACCGTGCGAGCCGCACTGGCTCACGCCGCCATCGACGTGCAGGGGCACGCCCCGGTCGCGCGACTCGAGCGCCGCGACGGACACTGGCGCACGGTGATCGAGGACGGCCGGACGATCGATTCGGACGTGGTGGTGCTGGCGACGGCCGGCATCCCGGCCGGGGCGATCCAGGGAACGCCCGAGCCGCTCGCCGCGGACGCGATGCCGTCGGTGCCGGTGGACGCCACGCGCGGACAGCTCTCGATGCTGGAGTTTGCGACGTGTCCCACCGTCCCGCGCGCGGTGGTCAGCGCCAACGGCTTCGTGATGCCTCCCGAGGGCGGTGCGGTGTGCTGCGGCGCCACGTTCGAGCGCGATCGCCTGGACGCGCCGGCGACACCGCGCGATGACGCGATCAACCTCGGGCACGCCGAACGGCTGGTGCCGGCCTTCGCGAACGACCCTCCAGTGCGTCGTGGCGCCTGGGCCGGCGTCCGGACGTCGGTGCACGACCACTGCCCGGTGATCGGTCCCGTGCCCGCGGAGGCCGCGTTCCGTCAGGCGTTCGCCCGGCTCGCGCACGGCCCGCTTGCCGACGCGTGGCCCGATGCGCCCGCGGTGCCCGGACTGTTCGTGACGATCGCACACGGTTCAAGAGGCACCGCGACGGCGTTCCTTGCGGCAGAACTGATCGCGGACATGGTGTCCGGATCACCGCGCTGCGTCGGGGACACGCTGCTCGCGGCCGTGCTGCCGCAGCGATTCCTCGTGCGGGAACTCCGGGATGCCCGCGGTACCCTCCGGGGATGACCTCCATCAAGCCGATCGTGACGAACGCGGCGACGACCTCGCCATGCTGCGGCCCCGGCGGATGTGGCACGGGCACGACTCCCACCCACGGTGTGGGCACCGCGTCCGCGCGCGAGGTGAACGAGTTCGGCGACCCCACCGGACGAAACGCCGACGGCACCGTCGCGCCGTCGGTCGACCTGATGGCGTGGATCGCGGCCAACCGCCACCTGATGGTGCCTCCGGTCGGCAACAAGTACCTGTACAGCGGCAAGGATTTCTTCGTGATGATCATTGCCGGGCCGAACGCCCGCAACGACTTCCACATGACCAACAGCGAGGAGTTCTTCATCCAGCTGAAGGGCGACATCGTGGTCCGCATCCGCGAAGGAGGGACGATCCGCGACGTGCCGGTGCGCGAGGGCGAGACGTTCTTCATCCCGCCGAACGTGCCGCACAGCCCGCAGCGCGGACCCGACACGCTCGGACTGGTGGTGGAGCGTCGGCGCCCCGAGACCGAGACCGAGCACCTCATGTTCTTCTGCGAGAAGTGCGGCGAGTTGGTGTACGACAAGGAGTTCGTCTGCCGCGACATCGTGCAGCACTTCGCCAAGGCCATGGAGGAGTTTTGGGCTGACCCCAAACTGAACACTTGCCGATGCTGCGGCACGCAGGTGAAGCGGCCGTTCTGAGTGCGTGCCGCGGCGGGCCGCCGCCGTTGCGGATGCTTCGCACTCGCCGATCGAGATCGTCGTGATCGACCTGCACACCCACATCCTCCCCGAGCGCTGGCCGGACCTCGCCGAGAAGTACGGCTACCCGGGATGGGTGTCGATCGAGCACTGCGCCTCGTGCCGTGCCCGGCTCTGGAAGGATGGGCGGATGTTCCGCGAGATCCAGTCCAACTGCTGGGATCCGGCGGTGCGCGCGGCAGACTGCGACGCCGCCGGCGTGCGCGTGCAGGCGCTCAGCACCGTGCCGGTGATGTTCAGCTACTGGGCCAAGGCGGCAGACGCGGCGGACCTGGCCATGCAGCTCAACGACCATCTGGCGGGCGTCGTCCGCCGTTGGCCGGACCGGTTCGTGGGGCTCGGCACGCTGCCGATGCAGGACACCCGCCTCGCCATCCGTGAGCTCGAGCGCTGCGTGGATGCGCTGGGCATGCCCGGAGTGCAGATCGGCTCCAACGTGAACGGCATCAACCTCGACGATCCGGGGGTATTCCCCGTGCTTGAGGCGGCGGCCGCGCTCGGGGCGTGCGTGTTCGTGCATCCGTGGGACATGTTCGGTGCCGAGCGGATGGCCCGGCACTGGTTCCCGTGGCTCGTCGGCATGCCGGCCGAGACGGCGCTCGCCGTCGGCAGCGTGTGCTTCGGTGGCGTGATGGACCGGCTGCCCGCACTGCGCATCGCGTTCGCGCACGGCGGCGGCGCGGCACCCATGACGCTCGGACGCTGGGAGCACGGATTCCGTGAACGGGCGGACCTGTGCCAGACGGCCACCCGCACCCCTCCGCGCGAGTCGATCCGCCGCGTGTGGTTCGACTCGCTCGTCCATGACCCGGAGGCGCTGCGGCTGCTCCTCTCGGTGGCGGGGCCCGGCAAGGTGGCGCTCGGCACCGACTACCCCTTCCCGCTGGGCGAGCTTGCACCGGGCGCGGTGGTGCGTGCCGCCGGATGGCTCGACGAAGCCACCCGGGCGAGCATCCTGCACGGATCGGCGGCGGCGTTCCTGGGTGCACGCGCCGCACGCGCGACCGCGTGGGCCGGCGCGGCCGAGCCAGCCCCGCACGTCGATTCGATCGATTGAACCTCCAAGCACACCACCGGTGCATGTCCCCGAAGAGCCCATGACGACCGCAACCTCCGCAATCGGCATCGACCTCTCACGCGAGTTCGCAGAACGCATGGACGCGCAGGATCCCCTGCGTGCCTTCCGCGACGAGTTCGAGCGCCCGACGCGGCCCGATGGCACGCCGCTCACGTACCTCTGCGGCAATTCGCTCGGCCTCCTGCCGCGGGCCGCACGAACGATCGTGAACGAGGAGCTTGACGACTGGTCGCGCCACGCCGTGGAGGGGCACCTGCACGCCCGTCGGCCGTGGGTCGACTACCACGAGCTGTTCCGCGAGCTCGGCGCGCGGCTCGTGGGCGCGCGGCCGGGCGAGGTGGTGATGATGAACTCGCTCACCGTGAATCTGCACCTCATGATGGTGAGCTTCTGGCGACCCGAGGGGCGACGCACCAAGGTGCTCATGGAGCGCGGGGCGTTCCCCAGCGACACGTACGCCGTGCACTCGCACGTGCGGGCGCGCGGGCTGGACCCGGCGGAACACGTGATCGAAGTGGGCCCGCGTGCGGGCGAGGATCTCGTCCGCGAGGAAGACGTGCTGGAGGCGATCCGCTCCGCGGGCGACACGCTGGCGCTCGTGATGATCGGTGGCGTGAACTACGCGACCGGCCAGGCGTTCGACATCGCGCGGATCACGGCGGCGGCGCACGCCGTCGGTGCGTTGGCCGGGTGGGACCTCGCGCACTGGGCGGGCAACCTGCCGGCGCGGCTCCACGACTGGGACGTCGACTTCGCGTGCTGGTGCTCCTACAAGTACCTGAACTCGGGGCCGGGAGCGGTGGCCGGATGCTTCGTGCACGAGCGGCACGGTGCCGATGTCGCGCTGCCCCGCTTTGCGGGATGGTGGGGCAACGATCCGAAGACGCGGTTCCGGATGGGCCCGGAGTTCGTCGCGCGCGAGGGTGCGGACGGATGGCAGCTGTCCAACCCTCCGATCCTGGCGCTGGCGCCGCTGCTCGCCAGCCTGCGCATCTTCGATCGTGCGGGGATGGAGGCGATTCACGCCAAGAGCCGGGCGGTCACGGGGTACCTCCGCGCGCTCCTCGCGGCTCGCGCACCGGAGGGATGCCGCGTGCTGACGCCGGAAGCACCCGGGGCGCATGGTGCGCAGCTGAGCATCGCGTTCGGGCGGGACGCGCGCGCAAGGCACGCGGCGCTGACCGCGGCGGGGGTGATCGGCGACTTCCGAGAGCCGAACATCATCCGTCTGGCGCCCGCGCCGCTCTACAACGGGTGGCTGGACGCGTGGATGGCGGTGGACGCGCTGAAATTTGGACCGGGGTAACCCCGTACTCCTCCTTACACATGCCCCCCTCCGCCATCATCATCGGCGCCGGACTCGGCGGATCGCTGCTCGCCCACTTCCTCGGCCAGCGCGGCTGGCACGTCCGCATCTTCGAGCGCCGCGGCGACCCCCGCGCCAAGGGCTACGTCGGAGGTCGGTCGATCAACCTCGCCATCAGTGCGCGGGGGTTGCACGCGCTCGAACGCGCCGGGCTCGACCGTGAAGTCCGTGAGCACGGCATCCGGATGCCGGGACGCATGCTGCACGCGCGCGACGGGCGCACCGCGTTCGTCCCCTACTCCGCCGACCCGACGCGCGCAATCATGAGCTTTAGCCGCAGCGCACTCAACATGATGCTGATCCGCGCCGCAGCGCAGCACCCGACCGTTCAGGTGGCATTTGACCACCGTTGCACGGGCATCGACGAACGTGCAGGCACTGCCTCATTCGAAGGACCCGATGGCGAGCGGATCGAAGCAACGGCGGACCTCATCGTGGGAGCCGACGGTGCCTTCAGCGCGGTGCGCGGACACATGGAACGGCGCGATCGCTTCGAGTACTCGCAGAGTTCTCTCGCCCACGGCTACAAGGAGCTCTCGATCCCACCCGTTGCTTCCGGGCCGCATGCCCCGTTCGCGATGGATCCGCAGGCCCTGCACATCTGGCCGCGGGGCGGCAGCATGATGATCGCGCTGCCGAACCCGGACGGCAGTTTCACTTGCACGCTGTTCTGGCCGTACGAACCCGTTCCCGGCAAGGACGAGGCGTCGTTCGCCGCAGTGCCGGATGGTCGCGCCGCGCTCGATCGATTCCGCCGCGAGTACGCGGACGCCGTGCCGCTGATGCCTGAGCTTGTCGCCGAGTACGACCGCAACCCGGTCGGCTCGCTCGTCACCATCCGCTGCTGGCCGTGGGCGATGGGGGGCAGGTTCGTCCTGCTCGGGGACTCGGCGCATGCCATCGTCCCGTTCTACGGGCAGGGCGCGAACGCGAGCTTCGAGGACTGCGAGGCGTTGGTGGATGCGCTCGAACGCCACCCGGGGGACGTGGCCCGCGCGATCGACGAGTACCAGCACGAGCGCAAGCCGAATGCCGACGCGATCGCCGACATGGCGCTCGACAACTTCGTGGAGATGCGCGATCGAACGGCGCAACTCGGGTTCAAGCTGAAGAAGAAGCTCGACCATGCGCTCCACCGGATCATGCCGCGCGCGTTCGTCCCGCTCTATGACCTGGTGAGCTTTTCCACCGTGCCATACGCCGAGGCACGCGAACGAGC
This sequence comes from Planctomycetota bacterium, assembly GCA_046047335.1. Classification (GTDB taxonomy): domain Bacteria; phylum Planctomycetota; class Phycisphaerae; order Phycisphaerales; family SM1A02; genus UBA966. Next base: position 8,898 of record JBJOIF010000326.1, read on the forward strand.
ACGTCGCCAGGATCGATGGGTGCGGCGAGCCGCGGTGGCGGGCGCGGTCCTGCTCGCGGTTGGTGCCACGGTGGCGGTGACCGTCATTGCCGGGGGACCCCGATGACCTCCGCGACCCAACGATCCACGGCACGGTCCGGTGGGCTCATCGACATCTCCCCGATCCTGTCCGCGCGAACCGCGGTGTTTCCGGGCGATACCGCCTTCGAGCGCCGCACGCTGATGCACGTGGACGATGACCACCACATCTCGCTCTCGGCCATCTCCACCACGGTGCACCTCGGCGCCCATGCGGATGCGCCGATCCACTACGGCAAGGGCGGGCGCACGCTGTGCCAGCAGCCCATCGAGCTATACGTCGGATCGGCGCGCCTGGTGCGCGTCGACGGGGCGCGGGGGCGGGCGGTCACCACCGCAGATCTGGCCGGCAAGGTGCCGTTCGGCACCGAGCGCATCCTGATCGCCACCGGCAGCTTCCCCGACCCGGAGCGATGGAACGATGACTACGCGGCGATCGAGCCCGACCTGGTCATCTGGCTCGCCACGCGCGGCGTCCGGCTGATCGCGGTGGACACCCCGAGCGTCGACCCGGCGACCAGCAAGGACCTCCCGGCGCATGCCGCCTGCTTCGCGCATGATGTGTCGATCATCGAGGGCGTCCGGCTGGAGGGCGTTCCGGAGGGCGAGTACGAGCTGATCGCACTGCCGCTCCGGATCGAGGGCGCCGACGCGAGCCCGGTACGTGCGGTGCTGCGCCCGCGATAAAATAGGTCCGGGTTAACCCGGACCCATTTTCACCGTCGCTTTCACCTCCACCGCGATCGGGGTGGGCAGCGCGGAAATCCCCAGCGTCGTTCGCGTCGGGTTGGGGTTTCCTGGCCCCGCGAAGCACTCCGCGTAGATCCGGTTGTACGCGGCGAAGTCGCGCCGGATGTCCGTGAGGAACACCGTGACGTCCACCACGTCCTCCCACCGGGCTCCCGAGTCCTCCACCACCGCACGCACGTTGGCGAAGCAGCTGCGGCACTGCGCCTCGATGTCGTAGCTCGCCACGCTGCCGTCCGGAGCAAGGGTGACGCCGGGGATCTCCTTCGACCCCCGCACGCGCGGCCCCACGCCGGACAGGAACAACAGGTCCCCGGCACGCTTGGCGTGCGGGTAGGCGCCCACGGGCTCGGGCGCGCGCGACGAGACGATCGGGTCACTCATGGGGTCCTCCGTTGCAGGTGAAGGCCGCGCGCCATTCAGTGGCCCGTCGAGACCACGGGCTGCGCACCGCGCTCGCTCACCAGCACGACGAGCAGGTTCTTCACCATGTCCGCCTTCTGCTCGCCGGAGAACTCCGCCAGCCGCTTGGCCTGAATCTGCTCCATCGCCAGTTCCACCATGCCAACCGCGCCCTCGACGATCTTCTGCCTGGCCGCCACCACCGCCGCGGCCTGTTGGCGCTGCAGCATGGCGGCAGCGATCTCAGGCGCGTAGCTGAGGCTCGAGATCCGGCTCTCCAGGACCTCGACGCCGGCGCCGCGCAGGCGGCCGTCCAACTCTTCCTTGAGTCGCTGCCCCACCAGATCGGTGCTGCCACGCAGGCTCACCGCGCCTGGCTCGGGCGAGTCGTAGTGGTAATGGCTCGCCAGGTTGCGCAGCGCGGCCTCGCTCTGGATCTCCACGTAGCGCTCGTACTCATCGACCGAGAAGAGCGCCTCGGCGGTGTCGACGACGCGCCAGGCGACCACCGCGGCGATCTCGACCGGGTTGCCGTCCAGGTCGTTCACCTTCAGCGGCTGGCGGCTGCGTGTTCCCTCATGGACCACCTTGCCCTGCTCGTCCTTCACTGCCGCGGACTGGTGGGACCCAGTCTCGAAGGTGCGTACGCGCAGCGAGACCCGCTTCTTCAGGGT
>JBJOIF010000327.1:0-6284 GCA_046047335.1 Planctomycetota bacterium
CGACTGGGACTTCCCGATCACGGCGCTCGACGTGGCCTCGATGGGCGCCCACGCACGGCTCGGCTGGTTCGGATTCAAGGGCCGGACGGCCCGGGCCGAGGGCCGACGCGCGCTCGGGGAAGTCGGGCTGACCGATCTCGCGCATCGGCAGATCGGCCGCCTGTCGGGCGGTCAGCAGCAGCGTGTGTTCCTGGCGCGCGCGCTGGCGCAGGATCCCGAGGTCTTCCTGATGGACGAACCGTTCGCTTCGGTGGACGCGGCCACCGAGGCGGACATCCTGCAGATCCTCGGACGACTTCGCGACGAGGGTCGGACGCTCCTGGTGGTCCACCATGACCTGGCGGTGGCGCGCGAGGCGTTCGACTGGACGGTGCTCGTGAACACGCGGGTGGTGGCCTCCGGCCCCACCGCCAACACGATGACGGACGAACACCTGCGCCTCACCTACGGCGGTCGCCTGCCCGTGATGGAAGAGGCCGCCGAGCGCGTGGCGCTTGCCGCTCGCGGGCTGCGGGAGCCGCGTCGGTGACTGGCTCCGGCGCCGTCGATGCCATGCGCGCCGCGCTGACGGATCCGCACGCCTGGACCGTGCTCGGGACCACGGCTTCGCTCGGGGCGGCCGCCGGAGCGGTGGGCACGCTGCTGGTGCTCCGCCGGCGGGCCCTCCTTGGGGACGCCGTGGGCCACGCCACCCTCCCCGGATTGGTGGCTGCGGCGATGGCATCGGTGGCGCTCGGCGGCAACGGCCGCGAGCCGTGGGTCCTGCTGGCGGGCGCGGGGATCGGCGCTCTGGTCGGCGTTGGTTCGGTGGCGGCCATCCAGCGGGTCGGCCGCACCGGTCCCGAGGCGGCGATGGCGATCGCGCTGGGAACCCTGTTTGCGCTGGGAACGCTGCTGCTGTCGGGGTTCCAGCAGACCGAGCACGGTCACCAGGCGGGGATCGGCTCGTTCCTCATGGGTCACGCCGCCAGCCTCGTCCATGCCGACCTGGTCACGGCGCTTGGTGTTCTGGCGGCCACCGCGATCACCTTCGTGGCGCTGTCCTGGGACCTGCGCACCACCACGTTCGATCCGTCGTACGCGCGCGCCTGCGGACGCCCGACCGCGCGGCTCGGCATCCTGACGGCGGTGCTCGCCGTGGGCACGGTGGTCGCTGGGATGCAGGCTGTCGGTTTGGTGCTGGTGCTCGCCCTTCTCGTGATCCCGCCGGCGGCCGCACGGTGCCTGAGCGACCGGTTCCTCGGCGTGGTCGCGATCGCTGCAGCCATCGGTGCCGGCGCAGGCGCGGCGGGCTCGCTCGCGAGCGCGGCGGCTCCACGCGTTCCCACCGGTGCCGCCATCGTGCTGGCCCTCGGCACCGCCTTCCTGGCCGCGGTGACGGTCGGGCGCCTGCGGAGGGCGGCATGAGCGCGCCCGACGCGGGACCATGGATGGCCACCTTGGACGCGCTGTCCGCGTGGACGCTTCCGGTCGACGGCTGGATCGTGGCGATCGGGATCCTGGCCAGCGCCGCGTGCGCCGTGCCCGGCACGATGCTCGCGGTACGACGGGAGTCGATGCTCGGCGATGCGCTGTCGCACGCCGTGCTCCCGGGCATCGCTGCGGCGTTCCTCCTGAGCGGGACGCGAAACGCCGCATGGATGGGGATCGGCGCGCTGGCCGCAGGCGCGGCACTCGGCATCGGCGTGGACGTGCTGCACCGACGCCTGCGGGTCGAGCGCGGCACCGCGCTCGGTGTGGCGTACACGGTGCTCTTTGCGCTCGGGCTCGTGGTCATGGTCCGCGCCGCCGACACGGTCGACCTCGATCCGTCGTGCGTGCTGTTCGGCGCCCTCGAGCTTGCCCCGCTGGACGACGTCATGGTGGCCGGATGGCGGGTTCCCTCCGCGGTGCCGACGCTCGCCGTGACGGTGCTTCTCAACGTGGTGCTGGCCGCCACGTTCTGGAGGTCGATGGTTGCCTCGAGTGCGGATCCCTCCTACGCGGCGGCGAGCGCCGCACGGCCCGGCATCGCCGCGGCCGTGGTCTGGACGATGTCGGCGGCCACGGCGGTGGCCTGCTTCCAGTCGGTGGGCAGCATCATGGTGGTGGCGCTCCTGGCCGTGCCGGCGGCCACCGCGCGGCTCCTCACGGACCGGCTCGCCGTGATGGTCCCCATGGCATTCGTGGTGGGCGCAGTCGGCGCGGTGCTCGGGCACGTGCTGGCCACCGCCGGGCCGGCAGCGCTGGGACTGGGGACGCTCGGCATTCGCGAGTGCTCGACGGCGGGGGCCATCGGCGTCTCGCTTGGGGCGCTCTTCGTCGGTGCCGCGCTGCTGGCACCCGAGCGGGGCGCACTGGTCCGGCTCGTGCGCCGGGTGCGGCACGGGTTCTCCGTGGCGCGCGAGGACGCCATCGGCCTCGCGTGGCGCGACGAGGAGGACGGAGCGGGCCCGAGCGCCGTCTCCGCGCTGGCCGCGCGGGTGTCCCGCGCGTCGGGCGCGGCTCGGCCCGTGGCCTGGCTCGCCGTGCGGCGCGCCGTCGCGCACGGCGAACTCGCGATCGACCGCGAGGGTCGAGCCGGACTCACCGCGCAGGGTCGTGCGCGGGCGCGCGACCTGGTGCGCAGCCATCGCCTGTGGGAAGCATTCCTGCAGACGGCGCTTGGCCTGCCCGCCGACCACGTGCATCCGACCGCGATGCGGCTCGAACACCTCACCGACGACCCGATGCGGTCGCGACTGCGCACGGCTGGGGCGGAACACGGCCACCGCGACCCGCACGGACGACCGATCCCGCCCGCCCAGGACTGACCCAGATGCACCCCGGCCAACCACGACCCATCACCGAGGCCCGGCTGAGCGACGCCGTGCGCCGTGCGATCGATGCCGCGCCGTCCACCGAGTCGCAGGCATTCCGGCTGAGCACGGTGGACGCCGCCGGATGGCCGCACGGTGCGCAGCTCGGGCCGGGCGAACTGCTGTGCGCCGGGGACGATCGGATCGTCCTCGCGCTGTGGCCTGGCTCGCGGACCACCGCGAACCTCCGTCGTGACGGCCGAGCGCTCCTGACCGTGATCGCCGATGGCGCGGTGCATGAGCTCCGCCTGGTGGCCTCCGCCGCATCGCCGCCGGTCGCCGAACCAGCCCTCGCTTGGTTCGATGCCCGAATCGAGGCGTGCGAAGCGCACCGCGCCGCCTACGCCACCGTGCTCGGTGGCGTCACCTATCGTCTGAACGACCCCGCCGAGGCACTTCCGCGGCTGGAACGCCAGCGCGATGCGCTCCGCGCGCTCGGCGCCCGACTGGATACCACACCGACAGGAACGACATGAAGCGGATCATCGTGGCCATCACCGGCGCCTCCGGCGCGACCTACGGGATCCGCGCGCTGCAGCTCCTCAAGGAGGCCGGGGTCGAGCGGCACCTGGTGCTGTCGCCTGCTGCCGGCCGGACGATCTCGGAGGAGACCGACTACTCGCTCGACGACGTGCGTGCCATGGCCGACGTGGTCCACGGCTTCCGCGACATCGGTGCGTCCATCGCCAGTGGGTCGTTCCGCGTCGATGGGATGCTGGTGGCCCCCTGCTCGGTGCGAACCCTCTCGGGCATCGCCCACTGCGCCGCCGACGAACTGGTGGTGCGTGCGGCGGACGTCCAGTTGAAGGAGCGCCGGCGCGTGGTGCTGCTCTTCCGCGAGACCCCGCTGCACGCCGGGCACATCGCCCTCATGGAGCGGGCCACGCTGAACGGTGCGGTGGTCATGCCGCCCGTCCCGGCCTTCTACCACCGGCCGAAGTGCATCGATGACCTGGTGACCCAGACGGTGGGCCGGGCGCTCGACCTCTTCGGGCTCGACCTCCCCGAGGTGCACCGATGGTCCGGGCAGGCCCCGCGCGACGATGACGACCGCTGATTGACGGCCCGCGGCCGGCTGCCCTAGCCTGACGCGCATGAAGACGTGGATCAAGGTCCTGGTGGTGGTGGTCGCACTCGTCGGGGCGCTCGTCGTCACGGCATACGCCCTTCGCAACACGGTGGCCGTGGGGATCGCCCGAGCCGTGGCGCCGGCGGTGCTCGGCGTGCCCGTGGAGATCGGCGCGGTGGACCTTGACGTCTTCGGAGGCGCCGTCACGGTGGAAGGCGTGGCCGTCGGCAACCCCAAGGGGTTTGCTGCACCGCATGCGCTCACTGCCAAGCGCATTCACGTGGCGCTCTCCGGCGAGAGCTCACCTTCGCGGCTCGTCGTCGACCTAGTGCAGGTCAAGGGCGTCGAGGCCTGGTTCATCTTGGACGGCACTGACAACAACATCTCGCGGATCGTGTCCGGGATGTCCACGGGGTCCGGTGACGCGAAGCCGGCTTCCGACGGCGCAGGCGTCGAGGTGCTCATCCGCAAGCTCCAGCTCCAGGAACTCGCCGTCCACGTTTCTGAACGACCCGACGCCGCCGAGGTGCCCGTGCTCGCGAGCATCGACGAGATCGAGGTCCGCGACGTCTCGAGCCGATCGGCTTCGGGCGACTTGGCCGCACAGCTGACTGCCAAGGTGTTCGAGACCTCCATGGCGGCGGTGGTGGCGCAGATGGGCAGCAAGATGCCGGCCGCAATCGCCGACGGCGTCACCAAGTCGCTGGGCAACGCCGGCGTGGTCGTGACCGAGGTGTTCCAGGGAGCGACCAAGGGCATCCAGGATGCCGCGAAGGGCGTCGGGGATGCCGTCAAGGGCATCGGCGACGGACTGGGCGGCGTCTTCGGCGGCAAGAAGTGAGTTCACCGGCGTCGCGCCGCGGGCGCGCCGTCACCAATGCCCGCGGCGCGGAAGGTCCGCGCACCGCAACTCGAGGTCCATGGGCAGCATGTCCACGGCGGGTTCGAGCGAGAAGCGCAGCGGACGGCGCGGCTCGACCGCCCGGAGCCACTCCGCCGTGGAGGCGATGCCGATCGCCTGGACGGGCGGCACCACGTACTGACCGTAGGTGCGACCAAGCAGGCACGAACTCCCGAAATGAACGATGCCGGGCCGCGCGGCCGCAGGATCCGCAACCTCTGGCATCGCCCGCACGTGGGCGACGATGGCGTCGTTGAGCACCCGCGTCACTCGCCACGTCACGCGGAAGCCCTCGGCCCGTCCAGCCAGCCCGAACGCGCCGATCGCCACGAGCGTGGCACCGCTCGCCACCGCCACCGTGCGACCGAGCGTCCGCTCGTCGTCGGCGAGCGGATTCCAGAGCGCCGAGAAGGCTGAGGCCAGGGCGACGGCAACGCCGGCGTTGGCGCCCATGCCGTACAGCTCGCCGACCGATCCCATCGGCAGGGTGGCCGACGTGCTCAGGACGGCCACGATCGCAAAGAATCCGACGGCGGCCCATCGCACCGGTGACGTCGCACCGCGGTGGAGGAACGCAAAGCCACCCGCGACCGACAGCACGCCCGCGGCGGCCAACACGGCGATGAACGGCAGCACGCGCACCCAGCCGGGGGCGGCGACGTCGGTCACCGCATGAAACGGTCCGGTGCCGATCACCCCCGCCAGGCTGAACGCCGCGTTCACCACCAGGTTCAACCCGAGGTCGGCCGAGTAGCGGGACCCCTCTTCGCCGGCCGTCACGCCACCGAGTGCGCCGGTGGTCACGCGCAGCACTGCATGGATCACCGGGAGCGCCGCCACCGGGACAAGCAGCCACATGGTCCGCCATGCCGCGGCGCGATCGACCCGCCAGGCGGCCGCGGCCAGCATCACCGTGCCCAGGCCCAGGGCCAGCGCCCACCCGTAGCCGGTCTCCTTGATGGAGCAGCCCAGCAGCATCGCCCCGCCAAGGATGGCCATCCGGCGCGTCGGAAACCCTCCGGCGCGGCAGGTGGCGGCGGCATCCCACGCGAGCACCGCGGCCCAGCATCCGATGGCCGCCGACCACGTCTGCGACACCGTGTCGACCTGCCAGAGCGACGCCGTGGTGGCGGGCGACAGCAGGAACAGCACCATCGCCAACGGGCCAGCCCACGGCCGCCCCGCGACGGTCCGCCGCGACATCGCGGCGATCGCCGCGAGCACGCCGGCCAGCCCGAGCGCCTGCATCGGAACGGCTGCCTCGCACCGGAGGGTCCACGGGTCGGTCCATGCGCCCACCGCCACCTCGACGGGCCGGAACGCGGGCGAGGACCGCCATGCCTTGGCCACTGCACTGGCGACGCCGAGATCGCGATCGGTCGTCCGCACGAACTTCAGGTCGTCGTTGCAGGCCACCATGCCCGCCACGAGAGGCCACGACAGAATTGCGATCGCCAGAATCAGGACGGGCACCACG
>JBJOIF010000328.1:0-2620 GCA_046047335.1 Planctomycetota bacterium
ACCACCCGAGCCCTGATGCACGGCATCGTCGACTACGCCGGCCTCTTCCCGCCGGCCGCCCTCGACATGCCCAAGACCGTCAGCAACTACGCGCACCATCGCGCGGGCGAGGACCGATGGGCCCTCGCGCGACTGGTGGTGCCCGTGAAGCGGCTCGGCGAGTTTGAGCGCTGCGCCGACGGGCAGCTGCCCCGGGCCGAGGGCGACGACAGCGAGGATCCGTGGCCGCTCACGGTGCTGAGCGAGGCCACCGGGCCGGCCGCGTTCGAGGACGATCTGCTGGCCATCGAGCGATTCAACGCGCGGCACGCCGAACCGGGTGCCGGCCGGGCCATCATCGAGTCGGTGGAATTGAAGGCCACGGGCGCCAACGTCATCGAGGGCGTGCTCGACCTGATGCCGGAAACGCTGTTCCCGTGGTTCGAGCTGCCGTGGCAGCAGGACGTCCGGGGCATGGTGGCCGCCCTCAGCGAGATGGAGGCCGGGGCCAAGATCCGCACCGGCGGCACCACGGCCGAGGCGCACCCGACGCCATTGGCGCTCGCGCGGTTCCTCACGGCGTGCCACGCCGCCGATGTCCCGTTCAAGGCCACCGCCGGCCTGCACCACCCCTTCCGTCATCGTGCGGAATCGGTGGGATGCATGCAGTTCGGGTTCATCAACGTCTTCCTGGGGGCGGCGTTCCTGCACCACCGGATCGTGGAGCAGGAGGAACTCGAGATGCTCCTGGACGACGGCCACGCCGGCAACTTCGAATTCGCCCCCACCAGCGTCTCGTGGCGGGGAAGGGCGATCGGCATTGCGCAGTTGCGCGAGGCCCGCGAGCGATTCGCGCAGAGCTTCGGAAGCTGCTCCTTCGAGGAGCCCTTGGGCGACCTGCGCTCGATCCATCTCTTGCCGCCGAAGGCGGGAAAGGCCACGTCGTGAACGACCGCGCCACCAGCTGGGTACCGGGCGCCGGACGCGCCGACGGGGACTTCCCGATCGAGAACCTGCCGTGGGGCATTGCCGAGCGCCCCGACCGGCCCGGCGAACCGCGGGCGATGGTGGCCATCGGCGATGCCGCCCTCGACGTGGCCGAGGCCGCGGGCTTCGGCATGCTGGAGGCGCTGCCGCCGCGCGTACTCGCGGCGCTGCGCATGCCGACGCTCAATGCGTTCATGGCGCTGGCAGAAGGCGACTGGCAGACGGCGCGCGCGCACGTGCGCGGTCTCGTGACCGCAGGCGACCCGCGCAGCATCGAGACGCATGCCCGTCGCGATGCCGTGCTGGTGCCGCGCGAGTCGCTCACGATGCGGGTGCCCGCCGACATCGGCGACTACACCGACTTCTACGCCAGCGAGCACCACGCCACCAACGTGGGCAGCATGTTCCGCCCCAACCAGCCGCTGATGCCGAACTGGAAGCACCTGCCGGTGGGCTACCACGGCCGGGCATCGAGCATCGTGGTGGACGGCACGCCCGTACGACGGCCATTCGGCCAGACCGTGCAGTCGGACGACGGGCCGCCGAGCTTCGGACCAAGCCGGCTTCTGGACCACGAGCTCGAGATGGGCGTGTTCTTCGGTGGCGCGGGCAATCCCATGGGGACGCGCATCCCCGTCGATCGGGCGGCGGAGCACCTGTTCGGCTGCGTCATCGTCAACGACTGGTCGGCGCGCGACGTGCAGAAGTGGGAGTACCAGCCGCTCGGCCCCTTCAACGCCAAGAACTTCTGCACCACGGTCAGCCCGTGGGTGGTCACCATGGACGCGCTGCGGCCGTTCTGCGTGCCGGGCCCGGCGCGCCGCGACGGCGACCCGGAGGTGCTTGACTACCTGCGCTGGTCGGGCGACTTCGTGGTGGACGTGCGGCTCGAGGTGCTCGTGTCGAGCGCAGGCATGCGCGCCTCGGGCATGGCCCCGACGCGCATCAGCCTCGGAAGCTTCCGCGACATGTACTGGTCGATGAGCCAGATGCTCGCCCACCACACCTCAACCGGCTGCCCGATGCGGCCCGGGGACCTGCTGGCGAGCGGCACGATCAGCGGTCCGACCAAGGAGAGTCGCGGCTGCATGCTCGAGCGCACCTGGCGCGGCACCGAGCCGGTCACATTGGCCGACGGCACCGAGCGTCGGTTCCTGCAAGACGGCGACGAGGTGACGATCCGCGGCTGGTGCGAGCGCGACGGCCACCGGCGCATCGGGTTCGGCGAGTGCCGCGGCGTCATCGTCCCCGCCGGGTGACGGGCGCTCAACGAACGCGAAGCGACCCCAGACGCGGAAGCGTCAGGCGATCGCCCGGCACGATGCCGAGGCGCGCGAACTCGCCCGAGGCCAGTTCCAGCGCACCCACCGCCGCCTCGCCGGAGCCGTACTTCGGCAGCCGCGCGCCGTAGGCCGCTTCCGACTCGCCCGTGCGTCGCGGTGCGGCACGCATGGTGTGCACCGCCGTGACGGTGCCGTCGGCCCGGAAGAACGCCACGTCGATGTCGAAGGGGCAGTCGCGCATCCAGAAGCGCAGCGGCCCCGACCAGGGGAAAGCAAACAGCATGCCTGAGCCCGGCGTGATGCCGTCGCGGCCCCCGAGTCCGCGATCGCGCGACGGCTGCGTCAGCGCCACCTCCACCGCCACGCGTTCG
>JBJOIF010000329.1:0-3831 GCA_046047335.1 Planctomycetota bacterium
CCAGTTCGCCGCGCTTCAGGGTTGGTCGCCCGCTCCGCGCGCCGCTCAGGCCCCGCAGTGCGGCCCCTAGGTCGATCGCGTTGGACGGTGCGCTGGCCCGTCCACCGCCCGATGCGGGCCGACGCGCGGACTTCGGCTCCGGCTCGGCGGCCACGATCGACACCGGCGCCATCCCCTGCGCCTGCAGCATCCGCATCGCCGCGGAACGGTCCGGCGCCGAGATGACGCCGGCGGACACGGCGCCGCCTCGGTCGATCGATTCATGGCGGAAGGTCGGCATCGGGGTCAGCCGTCGTCGATGTCCTGCGTGGCGCGGAGCACCTCGTCGATGGTGGTGAGCCCGGCCGCGGCCTTCGCCATGCCGTCGTCGCGCATGGACGCGAAGTCGGCATCGACCAGCTCGCGAAGTTCGAGCGTGGTTCGGTTGCGGCTGATTCCCTCGCGCAGCCGCGCGTTGATGCGCGCGATCTCGTAGAAGCCCATCCGGCCGCGGAACCCAGAGCCGTTGCACTTCTCGCAGCCCTTGCCGTACGCGACGCCATCCACGAACAGCGCCCGCTCCGCGGGGGTGATCCGGGCCGCCATCTCCTCGGTCATCGGCATACGGGCCGTGCACTCGCGGCACAGGCGGCGGCCCAGCCGCTGCGCCAGCATGCCCTCCAGCACGCTTGCGATCAGGAACGGCTCGGCACCCATGTCCACGAGTCGGCCGACGCTCGAGATGGAGTCGTTGGTGTGCAGGGTGGTGAACAGCAGGTGGCCGGTCAGCGCTGAACGGATGGCGATGTCGACCGTCTCGTTGTCTCGAACCACGCCGACGAAGATCACGTCCGGGTCCTGGCGGAGGATCGCGCGCAGCCCGGTGGCGAAGGTCAGGCCACGCTTGGGATTCACCGGGATTTGGTTGATCCCGCTGAGCTCGTACTCCACCGGATCCTCGATGGTGATGATCTTCTTGCGCGGGTCGTAGAGCTTGTTGAGGCACGCGTAGAGCGTGGTGGTCTTTCCGCTGCCGGTCGGGCCGGTCACCAGGACCATGCCGTGCGGCTTCTGGATCATCTTGTCCATTGCCACGCGCATGGGCTCGCGCATGCCCAGGCTGGTGAGGTCCAGCGGCAGCGAGCTCTTGTCGAGGATTCGCATCACGATGCTCTCGCCGTACACGGTGGGCACCGTGCTGACGCGGATGTCGACCTTGCGACCCTCGAAGCGGAGCGTGATGTGCCCGTCCTGCGGCACGTAGCGCTCGGCGATGTTCATGTGCGCCATGATCTTGACGCGGCCGATCAGGGCGGGCTGGAGGTGCTTGGGCGGCGACGGCTGCTCGACCAGCACGCCGTCGATGCGGTACTTGACCTTGAGCTCGGTCTCGAAGGGCTCGATGTGGATGTCCGACGTCCGGTTCTGGATCGCCTCCAGGATGATGAGGTTCACCAGGTTGATGAGCGTCGGCTGCTCGGCCATCCGGTGGACGTCGTCCGCCTCGATGGCGTCGAGGTTGTGCTCGATCTCGCCGCCCGAGAGCTCGCTGTCCTCGGCCAGGCTCTCCGCCATCCGGGCCGCGGTGGTGCCGTACGTGGCGCGCATCAGCTCGCTGAAGAGCGGCTGGTCGAGCCCCGTGCGCAGGACCGGCATGCGCGCGAGCGCCGCCGCCTCGTCTGCCGCGGCCACGTCGAGCGGATCGATCATGGCCACCTCGAGCCGGCCACGCTCCACGCGAAGCGGCACCACGCGCAGGCGCACCGCCACGTCGGGAGCGATGCGGCCGACCGCGTCGGGCGCCGCCTCGGGCAGGGCGTCGGCCCACGGGATGCCGAGCGATCGGCACCGGTCACGGAGCGGTGCGTCCGCGGGAAGGGCGGCGAATGCTCGGGCGTCGCTCACTGGTCCTCGCCCTGGGGCTGGATGCCGTCGCCCTTGCGCGAACTTCCCTTGCCGGAGCGTTCGCCGATGCCCTGCTGCGCGCCGGTGCGGGGGCGCTTGCCCGGGCTCGTGGACTCAACCCCGGCGCCCTTGATGAGCGCACGCTCGGCATCGGACATCTGCGGGTTCGCGGCGGCTCCCGGCGGAAGCGGGGTTCGGCCGCCGCCCACCAGCTCGGCCTTCTGCTCCTCCGAGAGGATGGCCAGCAGCCGTTCGCGCCACGGGTCGCCCATGCGTTCCTTCTCGGTCCGCGCCTGCGCGATCGGGTCGTCGGGCCGGGTCCCCGGGGCGCTGGATGCCCCGGCGCCCTTGCGTTCCTTGGCGGCCGCGTTGCGCCGCCGGTGGGCCTTGGGCTCTTCGGTGCGCACGACCGCCAGCAGCCGCTGGTTGGCCTCGTCGCACGCGGGGCCGAACTCCACCATCAGCGCGTCGATCTGGGCGCGCTGCTCGTCGGTCAGCGAGTCGATCTTGCCGGCCTGCTGCATCTGCACCATCACCGGGTGAATGCGGAAGACCTCCTGGTACCCGGCCTCGAGCGCCTGTCGACGGAAGGCGTCGCCGCGCTCGCCCATGGCGGCGGCCAGCGTGTCGATCGCGGCGTCGTTGGCATCGCGCACCGCGATCGCGCCCACCATCATCCCGTCCTGGACGTCGCTCTGGCGGTCGTAGTCCACCTTGGCCATCGCCTCCTCGAGCGCCGGGGTGAGGTCGCGCGTGCGTTGCTGGCGCGCCTGGAGCGCGGCATCGAGGGCCAGTTCGTATGCCTCGAGCGACGCGGCCATCGCCTCCTCCTCCGCCGGCGTCGGCTGCATCCGCGCGATCACCGTCCAGAGGTTCACGCTCTCGCCCGACAGGTCGCCCTCGGGGAGCAGGCGGTCACGGCGGAGCGCACGCTCGACCTTGGGCCAGCGCTCGGCCTGCTGCGGGCCGAGCTGGCTGCGCACATCCTCGACGAACTTGTCGTACATGCGCCGCTTCTCGTCGCGCCACCGCGACATCGGCTCCATGATCTTGGTCAGCAGCACCTCGTTGTTGGTGTTGCCCTCCTTGATCAGCCGCTCGCTCTCGGCGCGCATCTGCTCCTGCATGGCCTGCACGCCAGCACCGAACGACGTGGCGTAGTCGGCGATGAGCGCGTCAAGCACGGGGCGCTGCCACTCCTCGAGCTGGAGCAGATCCACCATCATGGTGGCGTCTCGCTGCATGATGTCGGGCCGGAACGCTTCGGTGAACACCGCGCGCCGGCCCACCTGCGCCGATGCCTCCGGGGTGGCGGCCAGGCAGGCAAGAGCGATCGCGCACGCGCACGCGGGGGAGGCGAGCTGCGCGAGGGTGCGGGTGAGGCGGCGGGTCCAGGTCGTGCTGTTCATCGTTGGGAGTCTCCTTCGCGAAGTCCGGCGAACCGGGATTCTCGCACGGGCAGGGGTTCAACGCCGCAGTCGGCGGCGTATCGCAGCATCGGCCGAATCCAGGCCCCCGTTGAGGCACCGGTGCGCCGGCCAACGCCTGATAACGCGGCTTCGATCAGCCGGGCGTGACGGTCCGCTGCTCGATTCGCTTCTCGGGGACGGTGACCACCACGCGCTGCACGAAGATGCCCGGGGTGTCCACGCGGTCCGGGTCGATGTCGCCGAGCGGCACCAGCTCCTCGACCTCGGCCACGGTGACCGCACCGCAGGTGGCGGCCATCGGATTGAAGTTGCGGGCGGTCTTGCGATAGACGAGGTTGCCGGCGGGGTCGGCCTTCCACGCCTTCACCAAGGACAGGTCGGCCCGGATGCCCCGTTCGAGCACGAAATTCTCGCCGTCGAACTCCATGTGCGGCTTCCCCTCGGCGACCACCGTGCCGACGCCGGTCCGGGTGTAGAAGCCCGGGATGCCGGCACCGCCCGCCCGCATGCGTTCCGC
>JBJOIF010000330.1:0-7886 GCA_046047335.1 Planctomycetota bacterium
GCCGAGCGCGGCAAGCCCCGTGAGGCGTCGAAGTCGAAGCCCGACGGCGAGACCAAGGCCGGCGCGGACGGCAAGCCCGCTTCGGACGGGAAGGCCGCGGACGCAAAGCCCACGGAGCCGGCCCGGCCGCTCGATCTGGCCGATGCGTACATGCGCCTGCGGCGGCTGACCGCCACGCCCACCAACGAGTTCGATCTGGAGATCTCCCCGGCGGGCGATCGCGTCTACTTCATGGGTGGTGCTGGCGATGCCTCGGGCCTGTCGAGCGTGGCGTGGTCGGGCGGCGAAGCGAAGAAGATCGGTGCGGGTGGCTCCATCCAGCAGATGACGCCGGCCGGGGACCGATTGGTGGTGGTGGCTCGCGGTGGCGCGACGGTGGTGGGGTTGCCCGGCGGCGATGCCAAGCCCGTCGAGTTCTCCGACACCGTGCCGCTGGACCTGGCCGCACTCAGCGCCTCCAAGTTCCGCGAGATGGCCCGCATCATGGGGACGCAGTTCTACAGCCCCACGATGAACGGCTGCGACTGGCCCGCCCTCACCGAGAAGTGGGCGGGGCTGGCGGCCAACGCGCGCACCGACGAGGAATTCGACTACGTGGCGAACCGGTTCCTGGGCGAGCTGAACGCCAGCCATACCGGCGTGCGGAGCCCGGGCGGCGGTGGTTCAGCGCGCTTCCCGGTCGGGGACCTGGGCATCCGGACCAAGCGGACCGATCGCGGCTTCGAGGTCACGTCGATCCTCGAGGAGTCGCCGGCGACGCAGGGCCCGACGCCGCTTGCCGTGGGGGACGTGATCGTCGCGGTCAACGACGTGCCGGTGCGTCCGGAGATGTCGATCGAGGAGCTCTTCATGGGCACCCGTGGCCGGGAGACCGTGGTGCGCCTGATGCGCGTTCCTTCGGAAGGCGCTGAGCCCATGGAACTCGACGCCATCCTTGTGCCGGCGGGCGGCGGCGAGATGCGTGGGCTCGCGTACCGCGCCACGCTGCAGAAGGCGCGCGACGAGGTCGATCGCCTCTCCGGCGGACGCATCGGCTACATCCACATCGCCAGCATGGACCAGCCGTCGCTGGACGCGTACGAGCGCGACCTGTACGCGGCGGCCGCGGGCAAGGACGGGCTCATCGTCGACGTGCGCAACAACGGCGGCGGGTGGACCGCCGACCGCCTGCTGGCGTCGATCATGATCCCGCCGCACGCGTACACCGTGCCGCGCGGCGCCGATCCGAAGAAGACCGGCCACTACCCCGTGGATCGCCTCTTCATCCAGCGGTACTCGCAGCCGATGGCGATGCTCTGCAACGAGAAGAGCTTCTCGAACGCCGAGATCACCGCGCATGCGTTCAAGACGCTCAAGCGCGGCACGCTCGTCGGGATCCAGACCTACGGCGGCGTGATCTCGACCGGCAGTGCGTCGCTGGTCGACGGAACGACGGTTCGCACGCCGTTCCGGGGCTGGTACCTGCCCGACGGCACGGACATGGAACTGCACGGCGCGATGCCGGACCTGGTGGTCGCGCAGACGCCGGAGGCGGAGTGCGCCGGAACCGATCCGCAGCTCGAGGCCGCGGTGAAGGAACTGATGGGCCGCCTGAAGCCGTGAACGTCTCGGCGGGAAATGAAGCGGCGCCACGCGTCTTTCGACGGGGCGCCGCTTCTCGTGGGGGCGGGGGGGGTGTGCGGGCAGGATGGACGTTGGGTTGGTGACCCGACGGACGGATCAGCCGCAGCAGCTGCCCGTCGAGCAACTCTTCGCGGCCGGGGCGCTCCCGGTTGCACCGGCGGGGCGATTCCACGGCATCTTTGACAGGACGGTGGCCAGCGCGCAGATCCCGGTCGCGCCGGCGAACAGCAGTCCGGCGCCCATGAACCCGGTGCCGATCATGAACCACGGGCTCACGGTGGCGGCCAGGGCGGTGAACGCAATCAACATGATGCCCACGGTGATCATGACCTGGCGGACCAAGGGGAGCGGGGCCTTGGCGTTGGTGACCGTCGGCAGTCCGGCAGACTGCCACGCCATGATCCCGCCGTCGATCACGCAGACGTCCGGGCGGCCCGCGGCGCGCATGGCGGCGGCCACCTTGCCGGCCCGTCCGCCGGAGCGGCAGAGGATCAGCGTGTGACGACCGGGAACGGCGGCCGGGAAGCCCGACGCCGTGAACGCGGAGCTCGGATGCAGCGCAGCGCCCGCCACGTGCTCGCGGCGGTGCTCGTCGGGTTCGCGGACATCGACGATCCACGCCTCGCCCTGCTGGACCAAGCGGGCGGCCTCCTTCGGGCTGATGGAGGCGGGAGCGTTCGTTCCGGACGTGCTGGCGGCGCTGGGGGAGGCAATGGTCATGGTGCGTATGTGAGCCGACCGCGCCCGCGGCCGTTCCCGGAACCGGACGGAATCCGGGGATGGAGTCCGGAATTCAGGCTCGTTACCCTTCTCGGACCATGCCGAAGCGAGTCGCCGCCACCGTCGCCGCCGACCCGGCCGCCCGGGCCGTCACCGAGCTCGTTCGCACGTGCGGACCCATGGTCCATGCGGTCGTCCGGCGGATGGTGCGCAACCCGGCGGACGCCGACGACGTGGTCCAGGAGGCGTTCCTGAACGCCTATCGGCACTGGGGGGAGTTTCGCGGCGACTCGGCGCCGTGCACCTGGCTGCACTCGATCGCCGTGCGGGCGGCGATCCGACGTGGCCGACGGGAGTCGAGACGCCGGCAGGTGACCCGGGAGTACGAGCGGGCGCTTCCCTTTGCGCGACCGCGGCTGCCGGAGGCCGACTTCCCCGGTCATGCGATGGAAGCGCGGGAACTGAAGCGAGAGGCCAGGCAGCGGGTGGATGCGGCCCTGCAGGATGTGCCGCAGCAGTTCCGGATTCCGCTCATCCTGAAGGAGATCGCCGGCATGAGCGTGGACGAGGTGGCACGTGTGCTGGGACTGAAGCCGGCCACGGTGAAGACGCGGGTGCACCGCGGACGGATCATCCTTCGGGATTCGCTGCTGGCCGAACGGCCGCGCAAGCCGGTGCCGCCGCCTGTGTACGACCGCGCGATGTGTATGGACCTACTGCGCGCCAAGATGGAGTCCCTGGATCGCGGCGTGGACTTCCCGGTGCAGGACGAACTGGTGTGCGAGCGGTGCCGACAGGTGTTCGCGAGCCTCGACGTGGGTGCCGATGCCTGCCGCAGCCTGCGCGGCACGCGCATGCCCGCGGACCTGCGCCGGCGGATCGAGGCGGCGATGCGGTGATCCAGCCGGAACAGCACGATTTTTCGGGTCTTTCACGATTTCCTATCGGTCTGCAAGCGGTGCCGGGGCATGCTGTGATCCCCATGGGTACCGCGTCCCCGATCCCGACCGCCGTTGCCGTGCTCCTCGGCGCCGCGTCGTCCGTCCACGCGATGCCGCACGACGGCATCCACTCCGATGGCCACCATCAGTCGCTGCCGAAGTTCGCGATCATCGCCCATGACGCGGACTACGTCCGGCGGGCGGCGCAGCAGTTCTCGATGTCGGGGGCGGGGTTCACGCTGGTCGGCCTTCCCGACACGCAGAACTACTCCAGCGACTTTCCCGAGCAGTTCATCGCCCAGACCAATTGGGTGGCGCTGAACCAGGACGCGCTCGACATTCGCTACGTGTCGCACTACGGCGACTTGGTGAACGACTCCGACCAGCCGTACCAGTGGGTGAACGCGGACGCCGCAATGTCGGTGCTCGATGCGTCCGGCGTGCCGTACGGCGTCTGCCCGGGCAATCACGACATCACGCCGTCCGGTGGGGTGGGACAGCCGTACACGCCGATCCCGTACCTGCAGAACTTCGGTCCCGCCCGGTTCCAGGATCGCGAGTGGTTCGGCGGGTCGTCGCCGACCGGCATGTCGAGCTGGTCGTTCGTGGATGCGGGCGGCCTGACGCTCCTGCAGATTCACCTCGATTGCGATACCCCGGTGCGCGAGCTCGCGTGGGCGCAGGCGGTGCTGGACCGGCACCGCGACGTGCCAGCGATGGTGACCACGCACCGGTACCTGCAGGACGCCGAGGACTACACGGGCGGCGTTCCGGTGGTGGCCTCCGGCCGCTACCCGCGGTCGTGGTACCTGATCGAGGACGTTTACCACCCCGAGGGCATCCAGTCCGAGGACTTCTACCTCTGGTTCCTGCGCAGGAATCCGAGCATCTTCATGGTGACCTGCGGCCACTTTCATGAGGAGTTCCGGCAGACCAGCCCGAACGTCCGTGGGCTGCCGATCCACGAGATCCTGGCCGACTACCAGGATGACCCCAACGGCGGTGACGGCTGGATGCGCATCATGCGGTTCGACGTGGCGGCCGGGACGATCGACGTGGACACCTATTCACCGACGCTGTCGGCCGTGCGCACGGCGCCGGAGAGCGACTTCACGCTGCAGGTGGACTTTCCGTCGTACGGGCTTGCCGATGGCGTGGCGTTCCGCGCGTTCCAGGAGGGCATCGGCGGCTACGTCGGCACCCAGGACACGTGGGTCAACCAGGACGCCCCGAACAGCAGCTACGGCAACGACGAGACCCGTACGTCGGACGACGACGTCACCAATTCGTTCTTCACGGACCGCCGTGGGCAGGCCCTCGTGCGATTTGATGGAATCCTCGGCGAAGGCGGCGTTCCGGATGGCTCCGAGGTGCTGGAGGCCACGCTGGTGATCGACGTGTCGGACGACATCGACACGCCGCTGTTCAATCCCGGCTTCTTCGTTCACCCGGTGATCCGTGCGTGGGACGAGTCGTCGACGTGGAACTCGCTTGGCGGCGGGCTGACCGTCGGCAGCGACCTCGCGCCATCGATCGCGCGATTCAGCGGTGACAACGACCCGAACGACGACTCGATGCGCCGCATCGACGTGACCGACACCGTCCGCGGATGGATGGCGGGCGCCCCGAACTGGGGCTTCGCGATCCTGCCCGAGGTGATCTCGGGCAACGACGACGGCATTGCGATCCGATCGAGCGAGAACCCGAACACGATCCTGCGTCCGCGCCTCGAGGTGACCTTCCGGCCGCCGGTCGTGGTGGTGCCGGGCGACCTCAACGGCGATGGTCGGGTGGACGGCCTGGACCTCGGGTCGCTGCTGGCGGCCTGGGGAACGGCGGGTCCCGCCGATCTCGACGGCGATGGCTCGGTGGACGGCGCCGACTTGGGGATCCTGCTGTCGAACTGGGGGTGACGGCCGAGGGTGGCGGCGGGCGGCGCGGGAGGCCCTAGCCTGTGGCGATGGCTTCGCTCGGTCGGCGCAACGTTCTTGCCGTCTCACGACTCGTGGAGGCGGGTGCGTACCTCGATGCGGGCGTGCTCGGCGAGGTGCTCCTGCCCCGGCGCTATGTGCCCGCCGGGGCCGGCACGGGGACCGCGATCGACGTGTTCCTCCACCGCGACTCCGAGGACCGGCTGGTGGCCACCACGGATCGGCCGCTGGCGATGGTCGGCGAGTTCGCGTGCATGGCGGTGCGCGACATCAACGAGCGCGCCGGCGCCTTCCTTGGATGGGGCCTGCCGAAGGACCTGCTTCTTCCCTTCCGCGAGCAGGGAAAGTCCGTGAAGATCGGCCAGAAGGTGGTGGTGGCGGTGATCATCGACGGACGCACCGATCGCATCATCGCGAGCGCCAAGGTCGACGAGCACGTGCGTCCCGGGGTCCCGGCCTACCGACCGGGGCAGGAGGTGGACGTGCTGGCGTTCGCCCGGACCCCGCTCGGCTACGGGGTCGTGGTGGAGAACGCGCACCGAGGACTGTTGTTCACCGACGGTGCGCCGCAGCGGGTGCGGTATGGGCAGCGCTTGCATGCGTTCGTGCGCTCGGTTCGTGACGACGGCAAGGTCGACCTTGGCTTCGACCCAGCCGGATACGCGCGCGTGGCACCGCTGGGGGAGCGGGTGATGCAGGCCATCGAGGCGGCAGGTGGAACGTTGCCGATCGGCGACCGCTCCTCGCCGGAAGACATCCGTGCGCGGTTCGGGGCAAGCAAGAAGGCGTTCAAGCAGGCGATCGGTGCGCTGTACCGGGATCGCAGGATCGAGCTCGGCGAGGGGTGGATCCGGGCACGTGCGTGAATCCACCCCCCGGGGACGCGTTCACACGCGCGGGAACAAGGCGCACTTCGCGAGCTTCGTCCCCGGCGCGATCGCGCCCCAGGCAGTCCGCTGCGCAAACGTCCGGGCGTTGCCGCCGGGCGTGCCGAGCGCAGCATCGAGCTCGGCCATCTTGCCGGGCAGGAACGGCTCAAGCAGCACGCCGGCGATCCGTACGGCCTCGGCGCACTGCGCCAGGATGCTGGCGAGCTCGCCGATTCGCGCTGGGTCCTTCGCCACCTTGAACGGCTCGGTACGGTTGATGAACGCGTCCACGTCGCGCAGGAGCGCCATCGGGGCGTTGGCCGCGGCCACCAGGTCGAGCTCGTCGATCGCCGCGGTCCAAGCGGCGACCGCCTGCGCGCACCGCGCGGGCCACTCTCCACCCTTCGCGGCGTCCTCGGGCATCGCGCCGTCGAAGTACTTGCCCACCATGGCCGTGACACGGCTCGGGCAGTTGCCGACCACGTTGACCAGTTCGCTGGTGTAGGTGTCGTGGAAGTGCTGGGCGCGGAAGTCGGAGTCGCTCGCCTGCAGCGGGCCTTGCGTCGCCATGTACCAGCGCCATGCGTCGAGCCCGTACTTCGCGAAGTACCCCTCGATGGTGGGAAGGTCGACGAAGTTCCCCATCGACTTCGACATCTTCTGGCCGTCGGCGATCCAGAAGCTGTGCGCGTGGATGCACCGCGGCATCGGCAGTTCGAGCGCCATCAGCAGTGCCGGCCAGATCACCGCGTGGAACCAGAGGATCTCCTTGCCGATGACGTGGTACTGGGCCGGCCAGTACTTCGCGCGCTGCGCGTGCAGGCCGGGCTCGATCGTCCCGTCCGGGTCGCCCATCCCCAGCGCGGTGACGTAGTTGAAGAGCGCATCGATCCACACGTAGATGACGTGCTTCTCGTCACCCGGGAACGGGATGCCCCAGGTGAAGTTGGTGCGGGTCATCGGTACGTCCTGCAGGCCGTCGCGCAGGCGGCCGAGCACCTCGTTGCGGCGTGCCTCGGGCTGCACGAATCCTGGGTGCTCCGCAAAGAACCGCTCCAGCCGCTCCTGGAAGGCGCTGAGCCGGAAGTAGTAGTTCTGCTCCGTCGCCCGGGCGAGGGGCTTGCCGCTGATCGGGCTCTTGTAGTCGAGCTCCTTCGCCTTGGTCTCGGTGTAGTACTCCTCCTGCCCCTCGTCGTACCAGCCCTCGAACGTGCCGAGGTACACGGCGCCTGAATCGAGCAGCCGCTTCACGAACCGCTGCACCTGGCGCTCGTGGCGCGGCTCGGTGGTGCGGATGAAGTCGTCGTTGGACAGCCCGAACACCTGCAACACGCGCCGGAACTCGGCCGCGTTCTCGTCCGCCAACGCCTGTGGGGTCACGCCCTTGGCCGCGGCGCTCTTCTCGACCTTGACGCCGTGCTCGTCGGTGCCCGTGAGGAAGAAGACGTCCTCACCGCGCAGCCGCATCGCCCGCGCCCACACATCGCAGACCGTGGTGGTGTACGCGTGGCCGATGTGCGGCCGATCGTTCACGTAGTAGATGGGCGTGGTGATGCAGGCGGGCATGGAGCGGAGGATGGTAGTCCGCGCGTGCCTCAGTGCAGGTGCCGCGCGATGGACGCCAGCGTGGCGCGGTCGTCGGCGAGTACCACCCACAGCACGTTGCCGTCGGCGAATGCGTAGGCGATCCGCGGCCCCGCGTTGCTGGCGGCCGCGGTGGAGTCGTCGGCGATGACCGCATCGATCCACTCCTGGCCCGGGGCGAGCGGCATGGCCCGGCCGAACCCATCGAGGAGCACCGT